>JAQUQY010000017.1 GCA_028715865.1 Syntrophales bacterium | reverse complement strand
ACTCCCTCATGCTTATCGCTCTTACCTTCGTCATATTTTACATGAACTGGAAACTGGCACTCATCGCTCTCTTCGTCTTTCCCCTGGCAGTCTATCCCATTGCCAAATTCGGCGAGAAAATGAGGCGTGTAGCCACAGACAGCCAGGTGACAATGGGGGTTCTGTCAAGCCTGCTTCAGGAGACCATAGCAGGCGTACGAATCGTCAAGGCTTTTGGAATGGAAGCCTATGAGGGCAAGCGCTTTGCCGGGGAAAACGAAAACCTTTTTCGTTTATTCATGAAGTCCGTCACCATTAGGGCCCTTTCCAGCCCTCTAATGGAATTTCTCGGCCATCTCGGGGTGGCGACCATTGTACTCTACGGTGGCTACCAGGTCATCCAGGGCTATTCAACCCCGGGAACTTTCTTTTCCTTCATGACGGCCCTGATACTTCTCTACGAGCCCGTTAAGCGCCTTACCAATGTTAACAACACTATACAGCAGGGAGTTGCCGCGGCTCAGCGGGTCTTCGGTATATTGGAAAGCATTCCCGAAATCGAGGACCGGGAGGAAGCGCTGATCCTTCCTCCAATCGAAAAAACTATAGAAATGCGAAATGTGACTTTCAGCTACGGCGATGACCCGGTACTCAAAAATATCAACCTTACCATCAGGGCCGGTGAAGTTGTTGCCTTCGTTGGAGTGAGCGGGGTGGGTAAAACAACACTGGTCAACCTCATCCCACGCTTCTATGATGTCACCGAAGGCTCCATCCTGATCGACGGAGTGGATATAAGGGACGTCACGGTGAGTTCGCTTCGCGACCAGATAGGCATTGTGACACAGCAGGTGATCCTGTTCAACGATACGGTTCGCAACAACATCGCCTACGGCGACATATCGAAGAACGAAGAAGACATTGTAAGGGCTGCAAAAGCTGCCAGAGCCCATGATTTCATTTTGAAGCTTCCCCTGGGCTACGATACGGTCATCGGCGAACAGGGCGTCAGGCTCTCCGGAGGAGAGCGCCAGAGGATATCCATTGCCCGTTCTTTGCTGAAAAACGCGCCCATTCTGATTCTTGACGAAGCGACATCATCACTGGACACGGATTCGGAAAAGGAAGTCCAGGAGGCGCTGGAAAACCTCATGCGAGGAAGAACAACCCTGGTAATAGCCCATCGGCTTTCCACGATCCGTAACGCGGACCGCATTGTTGTTCTATATGACGGCGCCGTAGTTGAAGAGGGAAACCACGACAATCTTATAGAGAATCGGGGAGAGTACTACCGGCTCTTTACGATTCAGTTCATCGACAACGGTGATCATCTTCCTACTCATTGAGGCACAGGGGTCCGCCATGGTTCGTTTTACCGACCGTGTGAGAAAAAAGCTTGAAGGGAGCGAGCGGGCTCTGCCGATGATATCCTTTCCCATGTCGCTGGGATATGAAGCCATAATGCGGGCCAGGAACCGCATGTTCGACAAAGGTATTATTCGAACCCAAAGGCTTCCCGTTCCAGTGGTCAGCGTGGGAAATCTCACAATGGGAGGTACGGGGAAGACCCCCTTCGTTATTATGCTGGCAGGGCTGATAAAAAAAGGGGGATGCAGACCCGCCGTCATCAGCCGGGGATACGGAGGGAAGGCCCGCGGCGAGGCTAATGTTGTTTCCGACGGCAGGAAGCTGATGGCAACAGCCGAAGAAGCCGGTGACGAACCCTTGCTCATAGCTGATTCCCTGGATGGCGTTCCAGTCGTTACCGGCCGCCGCCGCTTCACTGCGGGCATGGCTGCCCTATCACGTTTCGACGTAAACGTGATCATTCTTGACGACGCCTTTCAGCACCGCTATCTTTACCGTGACGTGGATGTCGTCCTGCTTGACGGTAAACACCCTTTTGGAAACGGATATGTCTTTCCGGGGGGAACGCTCCGTGAGCCTCCCAGTGGAATACGAAGGGCTCACGTGGCGGTTGTTACTGACGGCCCGCCAGCTGAAGGTACGGGAGAAATTGAAGAAGAAACAGGCCCGGACATACCTCTGTTCATGGCTCACCGCCGTGTTAAGGAACTGCTTGACTGCGCTACCGGGGAAGTCTTCCCTCCCGTTATGATGAGGGACAAACGGGTTGCCGCATTCGCGGGAATAGCCTCACCGGAGCGCTTCAAGACGATCCTTGCTTCCTTGTGCGGAACTGTTGAGCCATTTCTTGCCTTTCCTGACCATCACGCATACAATGAGAGTGATATGAAGACTATCCTTGCCGCCTCGCTGTCCTCTGATATCATAGTGACTACTGAAAAGGACGGTGTGCGGTTGCGGCGCTATCCTGATTTCTACGGCAAGCTCAAGCTTCTAAGGATAGAGATGCGCCTCGAACCATCGCCTGATGAAATGATGGGGGTCATCTGCGGAAAGTTATTGGAATCACGAAAGGAATCTATGTGACGAAGCTGGTTGTACTCTTTGCCCGCCTTGTTCCCCTTGAGGCGAGGAAGATAATCTTCCGGGGCCTTTTTCGTGTCTTTTATGTATGCTCGCAAAAGCACCGGCTTATTACACTGTCAAATCTGAGCCACGCTTTTCCGGACAAAACGTCTCAGGAGACCGCTTCCCTGGCCCGGAGCGTTTACCGTCACTTGGGGACCGTAATTGCCGAAATGCTTGAAATTCCCTTTCTAACCAGGGAAAACCTGTCCAGGTATCTCTATCCTGAAGAATTTGAAAAGGCAGGAAACAGCCTGAAGAAGGGACAGGGGATGATTCTCTTTACCGCTCATTTTGGAAACTGGGAACTTCTGGCTGCCGCGTGGGCGATTCTGAATCGTCCTATAGCCGTCATTTACCGGCCCCTGGACAACCGTGTGCTTGATGACCTCGTATCCTGGGTCAGATCTCACAGTACGGGAAACCGTCTTATTCCCAAGGATCGTGCCATGAGATCGATTCTCAGATCAATCCGGGACGGAGAAATCGTGGGCATGCTCATTGATCAGAACGTGGCATGGCAGGAAGGTGTTTTTGTGGAATTTTTCGGGCGGCCTGCCTGCACCACCGACGGGATGGCCCTGATAGCATCCCGGTCGGATGCGCAGCTAATTCCATTTTTCCTTGCCAGGGAAACCTCGGGGAAGTATCGGCTGATACGGGGCGGGGAGATGGAGCTTGTCAGGACCGATGATAAGCGAAAAGATGCTTTCATCAATACACAGAAGGCAACCAAGGTCATCGAGGATGTAATTAGAGCCTATCCGGATCAGTGGCTTTGGATACACCAACGATGGAAGACGAAAAAACTGCAGGCCAAAGGATTAGTTAAGGACGGCTCCGATTTTACTTTACAGAGCGGGTAATGCTTTGGCCATTTATCCATCCTTCGCTCCGCCCATTAAGAGGGCTTCCGCCGGTTTGCCCGCGAAAGTCTGAAAGGGCAATATCAGGATATGGAGAGGAACGGTAGGTGTGAGACGTGTTTAGTGAATCGGAACTTCTCAAAGCTAAAAACCTTCTGATAAGGGGAACTAACTGGATCGGCGACGTTATCATGAGCCTGCCCGCTTTGTCGGCTGTCAGGAACAGCGTTCCCGGCGCTCGTATCACCGTTCTTGCGAAGCCCTGGGTTGCCGACCTCTACAGGCTTTTCCCGGGCATCGACGAGGTCATAATCTTTCAGAGCCCAGGATGTCATGACGGACTTGCCGGCAAAACCAGGCTGGCCAAGGAACTCCGACAACGGCGCTTTGACGCGGCCCTGCTCTTCCAGAACGCCATCGAGGCGGCCATTATAACCGCCCTGGCCCGCATTCCGGCCCGCGCGGGATACACCACCGATGGAAGGAGGCTGCTCCTGACGCACCCCGTTAAAAGGAGAAAGGGTGTAGATTCACTACATCAGACCCGCTACTACCTTGAAATGGTCAGATCGCTGGGATTCATTGCCGAACCTGATGATCTTATGATTAGGCCGGATGGCGAGAGCCTCCGCCGTGCCGATGAGATGCTCATGGAGCAAAATCTCAGCAGAGAGGACATTCTGGTTGGAATAGCCCCGGGCGCGGCCTATGGTCCGGCCAAGATGTGGTATGTTGAACGTTATGCAGCCCTTGCGGACAGGCTCGTGGATGAAATGTCAGCGCGTATACTTCTTTTCGGGAGCGCCGATGACGCAGTCCGAACCGGCACAGTGAAAAATCTTATGCAACACGGAGCCCTTGATCTGGCTGGTACTACAAGCCTCGCCGAAGCGTCGGCTCTCATGAGCCTTTGCAGCCTTGTAGTTTCCAACGATTCAGGGCTAATGCATCTGGCCGGCGGCCTCGGTGTTCCACTTATAGCCGTTTTCGGCTCCACGAATCCCGTGGCAACGTCGCCTCTGGGTGTTCGGAGCCACGTTATGTACCGGCAGGTGCATTGCAGCCCCTGCCTGAAAAAGACATGTCCTACCGACTTCGCCTGCATGGACGCCATTACCGTCGATGATGTGCGTGTTCTTGCCCTGAAGCTTCTGGCGGAAGCTGAAGCATGAGGAATCAATGAAAAGAGGGGCTGTTTTTTTTGACCGCGATGGAACAATCAACGAGGAGGTCGGATATCTCTCGCGGATGGATCAGCTAATCCTTTATCCCGAAGCGGCGCCAGCCATCAGGATGGTAAATGAAAGCGGCATGAAGGCCGTTGTAGTGACAAACCAGTCGGGGGTAGCCCGGGGATTTTTCGACGAAGCTTTTATTGCTGAGGTTCACGATCGCATTAATGAACTTCTGGGGGCGGCGGGCTCGCGCATCGACGGTTTCTATCATTGCCCGCATCACCCGGAGGGAGGGATAAGCGGCTACACTATAATCTGTGACTGCCGTAAGCCCCATCCCGGAATGCTTTATCGCGCGGCCCTGGAGCTTGAAATTGACCTGGGCCGATCCTACATGGTCGGAGACACGCTGAAGGACATTGAGGCGGCCGAAAGAGCAGGCGCGAGGGGAGTCCTCGTGAGAACGGGCTATGGCATGTATCAGCCCGTAAGCAATCTTCCAGCCCATATCGCCGATAACGTGTTTGACGCTGTTAACTGGATCTTGAGGAATCGATCGTTGTGAACATCCTGATCGTGAAACTTAGCGCCATTGGCGACGTTGTTCATACCCTGCCGTCGCTTTCAGCCCTCAGAAAGGCTTTCCCGGAAGCCCACATTACATGGGTGGTAGAAGCCGGCGCCTCGGACCTGCTTCAGGACCATCCAGATTGCGACCGGGTTCTCGTTTCCTTCCGTAAGCGCTGGGTGAATGACCTGGCCCATTGTCGTCGGATCAGGGAAAATCTCTCTGAAGCACGATCCTTTATTGATGCCCTGCGGGATCGCGTCTATGACATAGCCATCGATTTTCAAGGTCTCTTCAAGAGCGCCGTCATAATCGGTCTTTCCAGGGCTCATAGAAAGATAGGTTACCGCAGCATGCAGGAACTGAGCAGGTTTTTTTACAATGAAACTATTCCAGAGGACATGGAAAAGCATGCCGTCATGAGGTATCTCGATTTTGTGGAGTACCTTGGAATACCAACCTGTGAACCCCGCTTTACTATTGCTGTAGATGAAGAAGGGCGTAACAGGGTAGCCCGGCTTCTTAATGAAAATGAAATCGGCGAAAGGGTTTTCGTTGCCGTGAGCCCCGCGGCCCTCTGGGAAACTAAACTATGGGATAATGAAAGTTTCGCCGGTCTCTGCGACCGGATCAGCAAGGAGCTTGCCGTGCCGGTAGTTTTTACAGGCGCCGGCGATGATAATTTGATCGGACTTATAAGTCAGTACATGACGCAAGACGCCGTTGACCTGAGCGGCAGGACATCACTCCGGGAACTGGCATGCCTTTATGAAAAGGCGGCGCTGTTGGTCACAACCGACTCGGGTCCCATGCACATAGCGGCGGCGGTGGGTACGCCTACGGTGGCCCTTTTCGGACCCACCAGCCCTTCAAGGACGGGGCCCTTCGGGGATGGTCACACTGTAGTCCGTTCGGACATCTCTTGCAGTCCCTGTTATCTGAAGCGTTGTTCAACCATGGAATGCATGATGGGCATAACTGACGAGCGGGTTTTCGAATCAGTGAAAGAAAGCCTGGCATCAACCGGTGTTTTAACTCCACAGTAAGCGGTGTTGCCCGGCGCGCCTTATCGAATTCAGGAAAGGAGATTTGGAAAACATGGCCATAAACAAGGAGCTGCTTTCCATCCTTGCCTGCCCGGCCTGCAAAGGCAGCCTGGTTCTGGCAGGGGGAGAGGAGGGGCTCATATGTTACGCGTGCGGACTTATCTACGAGATAAGGGATGACATACCGATCATGCTTGTCGATGAGGCCCGCCGGCTTGACGAGAAGGAGCTGTCCGGCCTTCAGAGAGCCCCTGGGCCTCCTCAGGAATGACAGGTTATCGGCAAGGTTCCGTGAAAGAGGCAGCACTGTTACCCGTGATCGCAATCTCCGGAGATTCTCCATTTGACAATTTTTGGGCCGCGGTTTACCCTGTGCAGAGGAATTCGACTGCTGAGTTTTGTCTGCAAGGATAGGGTAATCATGATAACTCATCACCGCCCTTTCAGGTATTTTCGAAGAATTGTCACAGCGGCATTGGCCTTTCTGGCAGTGCTGGTTCTATTGCCGGCTGCCCTCTACGTGCTGTACGCCAATGATTGTGACGCTATCAAGGGATACCACCCGCTGTCCCTGAAAACCTATCCCGCCGGGAGCATCACTGAAAAGGAAAGTTTGTTTCCAGTCTCTGTGGGGAACCTTGTCATGCTTCCTGAAACCGGAGCGGCCGTCCTTTTCCTCGTAACTGACGGCAAGGACCGCTACCTTCCCATTACAATCGGCCATTTTGAGGCGTTGGCCATCAACCGGTTCATGCATTCCGTGCCGACGCCGAGGCCCATGACCCATGAGCTTCTCCTCAACATGGTGGGCACCCTGGGAGGCCAGATCATAGACGTGGCGGTTGTCTCTCTCGAAGAGGGAACTTTCAGGGCCATCATAAGAATAGGCTTGACAGACGGGTCAGAGACAGGCATAGACGCGCGGCCCAGCGACGCTATAGCCCTGGCCATCAAGGCAGGCGCCTCCATATACGTGGCGCCCTCTGTAATGGAAAAAGCGGGCAGGAGAATAGATGAATATGATGAATATAAGGGCGATCCGGCCGACCCCTGGCGGGAAAGTCCGGAATATCCAGAGCCCCCTATATCACCTCATCAATTCGTTCCGGAAACGACATTGTAGCATCAATACTGGTAGGCTGGATCACGAAGCGGTATCTCTAAACATTTACAGTAAATGTATTAACGGGTGAATATCTTTACATTGACAGGAAAGACCGCCCGCCCGTACACTCTGGCTTCGTAAAAGTTTAATGAACATCCTTTCGAGTTTTGCTGTCCTTTACTTGTTTGTATCCGGTGGGAAGAGAAAAAAGAAAAGCGGTGAATATGAGCATCCACTCACGGTCAGATTTGCGGCCATCCACACTTATTCCAGGCCGTGCCCTGGCGGAACAGGTTTTTTCCAGGGCTGCCGGAGCTCCCCTCAAGCCGGGCAACCGCATACGCCTTCTGATTGACGCCGACGAGAACTACCCTGCCTGGATGGAGTGCCTTGAGTCGGCCACAGAGACAATCAATTTCGAAATGTACTTCATTCACGAAGACCGGGTCGGCTTGGAATTCGCTGAAATATTGATCAGGAAAGCGCGCCAGGGTGTCAGGGTCCGTCTTGTTTACGACTGGCTGGGATGTCTCTTTAAGGCTTCAGGGCGATTCTGGCAGAGGCTGCGACGTGCCGGCGTTGATGTGAGATGCTTTAACCCGCCTCGTCTTGACAGTCCAATAGGCTGGCTTTCCAGGAACCACCGGAAGTCGATAGTTGTCGATGGTAAAGTTGCCTTTGTGACGGGTCTCTGCGTTGGTCAGATGTGGAGCGGTTATCCGGAGCGTTCCATAAAGCCATGGAGGGACACGGGGGTAGAAGTCCGGGGGCCGGCTGTCTACGACATTGAAAAGGCGTTTTACGAGGTTTGGGCTGACGCTGGAATACAGTCATCTTCCGATGAGCCAGTTGCCCGGGACAACATGGAATCAGAGGGTGATGTTGCCCTGAGAGTAATCGCAACCGTGCCGAACACCGCGAACATCTATCGCCTGGATACATTGGTGGCTGCCCTGGCAAGGCGCACCCTTTGGCTTAGTGACGCCTATTTCATGGGCGGAAGTTCCTACATACAGGCGCTTCGTTCGGCCGCGCTGGACGGAGTGGATGTAAGGCTCCTAGTTCCAGGTTCCACGGACATCCCCATTTTGAGAGCCATTTCCATGACCGGATATCAGCCCCTGCTGGAGTCAGGCGTAAGGGTTTTCGAATGGAACGGATCCATGATGCACGCTAAGACGGCCGTGGCTGATGGCATGTGGGCTCGCGTGGGTTCCACAAACCTGAACATCGCAAGCTGGATGGGCAACTACGAGCTTGATGTCGCCGTGGAGGACGCCGGGTTTGCCCAATCCATGGAAGAGATGTTTCTGAGAGACCTGGAAAACAGCAGGGAAGTGGTTCTCAGAAAACCGAAAAGGGTTGAGTCGTTACGGAGAAAGCAAGGAGCCTTTGGGAGCCACGCGAAAGTGCCGCCCCGCGGCATTGCCCGTACCAGCGCCGGCACGATCCGGTTCGGTTACAACCTGGGATCGGTTTTTTCAGAACACCGGATACTGGGGCAGGCCGAGGCCAATATCACAGGGATTTCGGGTATATTGCTCCTGATAATTGCTTTGGCGGGGTTTCTCTGGCCCCCCATATTGAGCATACCCATCGGAATTATCTGTGGCTGGTTCGCCCTTTCCCTTCTTATCAGAACCTTTAAGCTCATTTATGGAAGAAAAAAAGAATATGACAGGCGCAGCGGCGATAACAGATCGCCTCCCTTATGAAAGGGGATTGTGTATAAAGTAGAGTGCTGAAGCCGCCTTGTTGACTTTTTGCAATAACTTAATTAAAAGCCAATAATTATGCTCGCAGTTCGAATAAACTAAAAAGTCCGGCTAAGGTCATATACATAAAACAAAGGAGGATATTATGACGTTAGGCAAACACCTTAAGACGATTTTTTTTATTGCGGCAGCTTTGGCACTTATACTCACCCTGGCCATTCCCGCCGATGTTTCGGCACAGCAGCAGACTGAACAGAGGTTTGTTACCCTCGGTACAGGGGGAGTCACCGGTGTTTACTATCCTGTGGGGGGCGCGATTTGCCGCCTGGTCAACGCCAACCGTGCGGAACACGGAATGAGATGCACCGTGGAATCAACGGGCGGCTCGATTTATAACCTGAATACGATTAGCGCCGGGGATCTTGACGTGGGAATCGTTCAGTCCGACTGGCAATACCACGCATACAAGGGCACAAGCCGCTTTTCAGACGCGGGCCCCAACACTAATCTGCGGGCGCTATTTTCAATTCACCCTGAGGCATTCACTGTGATAGCGCGCAGGGATGCCAAGGTAACCACCTTTGAAGATTTAAGGGGCAAGCGCGTCAGTATAGGCGACCCCGGGTCAGGCCAGAGAGCCTCTATGGATCTCCTGCTTGAGTACATGGGCTGGGATCACTCCGCCTTCGGCGCCACCTTTGACCTCAAGGCCGCTGAACAGTCTCTTGCCCTGATAAATAACCAGATCGACGCCATGGTTTACTTTGTGGGACATCCCAACGGCTCTATTCAGGAAGCCACCACGAGCGCCGACAGTGTCATCGTGGAAGTGTCAGGTCCTGTTGTTGAAAAGATGATCGACGAGCTTCCCTACTACAGAACCGCCACGATTCCGGGCGGCATGTACCGTGGTAATCCGGACGATGTGAAGACATTCGGCGTTGGAGCCCTGCTGGTGGCGTCCACCGATGTGCCTGAAGACGTGGCGTACCAGATGGTAAAGGCAGTCTTCGAGGGCCTGGACAGTTTCAAGCGCCTGCATCCCGCTCTGGAACACCTGGAGAAAGAAAACATGGCATCCGATGCCATCGCTATTCCCCTTCACGCGGGTGCTGAAAAGTACTTCAAGGAAGTTGGGCTGATTAAATGATGACTGACGGCAGGGGGAGGGATTCTCATCCCTCCCCCTGCCGCTTAAGGAATGTCCGCTTCAGTGTACAACGGGGGGGTGGTTTGCAGTACAATGAACAAATTGACATTTCCTCAGAGGAACCGCCATGTCGCCAGGAAAGCAGCCCCCGGATCCCAAAGAACTGAAGCGCATCACCGAATCTGAAACCGGGCGCCGGAGGGGTCGGGGACTTCAGGGGAAAATTATCTTCGCCGTCGCCATCAGCTGGTCTCTTTTCCAGCTCTGGTATGCCTCGTCATTGCCCTTTATTTTGAAATTCGGTGTATTCAACACCACGGAGGCCCGTTCCATTCACCTGGCCTTCGCTCTCTTTGTCGCATTCACAGTTTATCCAGCTTCCAAGGGTTCCCATCGCAGCGCCATTCCATTACAGGACTGGTTTTTCGCGGTAGCAGGGGCCATAAGCGCCAGTTACCTGTATTTTTTTTACGACGGACTGGCTACCAGGGCCGGCGCTCCCATACTGCAGGATATGGTGGTGGCCGTTGCAGGAATAGTTCTTCTGCTTGAGGCCACAAGGCGTTCACTGGGCCTTCCCCTGATGATTATTGCCATGGTTTTCCTCGGGTACACCTTTGGCGGGCCCTATATGCCTGACCTTATTTCCCATCGCGGCGCCAGCCTTGCAAGGGCCATGTCGCACCAGTGGCTGACGACGGAAGGCGTCTTCGGTGTGGCAATAGGTGTTTCATCCAGTTTCGTGTTCCTTTTTGTCCTCTTCGGCGCAATGCTGGAAAGGGCCGGTGCGGGCGCCTTTTTCATCAAGGTCGCCTTCTCGTTGCTGGGACACATGCGTGGCGGGCCTGCCAAGGCCGCCGTTGTTGCTTCGGGCTTCAGCGGCATTATCTCAGGTTCCTCCATCGCCAACGTGGTAACCACGGGAACCTTCACCATCCCTCTCATGAAACGGGTAGGGTTCCCCGGTACAAAGGCCGGAGCCATCGAAGTTGCCGCTTCCACCAACGGGCAGCTTACTCCTCCTATCATGGGAGCCGCAGCCTTCCTGATGGTAGAGTACGTGGGCATACCCTATCTCCAGGTGATCAAGCACGCCCTGCTTCCGGCCATCATTTCCTACATTGCCCTGATATACATCGTCCACCTGGAGGCCGTGAAGGCCGATATGAAAGGGCTGCCCCGCAGTGTCAAACCCTCTCTTGCAAGAAGCGCCCTTTCCTTCACGGGTACCTTCGCTGGCCTATGCGTTTTTTCCCTGGTGGTCTATTATGGTGTGGGGTGGACCCGCCATTTCTTCGGGCCGGTTGCAACGCTGGTGCTGGCGGTTGCCATGGCAGGCGCCTACGCGGGGTTGTTATTCGTGGCTTCCCGTTACCCCGACGGCGAAGAGCTTACCCTGGAACGATTGAAGGAGGTCCCTCGCCTCAAGCCTATTCTGCTGTCGGGTCTGCACTTCCTGCTGCCGGTTTTCGTGCTGATCTGGTGCCTTATGGTGGAGCGTTTCAGTCCCGGACTGTCTGCCTTCTGGGCCACCATTTTCATGATCTTCATTCTTATAACCCAGCGGCCGCTGCTCGCGCTCTTCCGTAAAACGGGCAATGTTTTTCCCGCCCTCGTTCAAGGTTTAGGGGAGCTGATGCATGGTCTTGAGGCAGGCGCCCGCAACATGATCAGCATCGGAATTGCCACCGCCACCGCGGGTATCGTGGTGGGAACTGTGACCCTTACCGGCATAGGTCTGGTCATGATCGACCTGGTGGAGTTCATATCCAGGGGCAATCTCATGCTCATGCTCATATTTACCGCCATTATCAGCCTGATCCTGGGTATGGGACTGCCCACCACAGCCAACTACATTGTCGTTTCAACCCTGATGGCACACGTGATCGTGGAGCTTGGCGCTCAGCACGGGCTGATAGTTCCCCTGATTGCCGTACACCTTTTTGTTTTCTACTTCGGCATCCTGGCCGACGACACGCCACCCGTGGGCCTTGCGGCCTATGCCGCGGCGGCCATATCGAGAAGCGATCCCATCTTGACGGGTTTGCAGGGTTTTTTCTACGATATGCGAACGGCCATACTGCCCTTCATGTTCATTTTCAATACTCAGTTGTTGTTAATTGATATTCCCAATGTATGGGAACTGATTCTCACGATCCTGGGAGCCGTGGGAGCCATGCTGATTTTTGCCGCCGCCACCCAGGGCTACTGGCTAATAAAAAATCGTCTCTGGGAAACGCTAGCCATGCTGTTGGTCGCCTTCAGCCTTTTCCGCCCCGGATTCTGGATGGACGTGGCCTATCACCCCATAACCCGCCTTAGCCCCGCCCATGTGGCTGAAGTTGCTGAACAGCTGCCCCCCTATGAAACCCTGCGGCTGTGGGTTGCCGGTGAAACCTTCGACGGACGTGATTTCGAGCGGCTGATCTTACTGCCCCTGGGGAAAAAGGGATCCGACGGCATGAGCCGTATGGAAAAAGCCGGCCTCATGCTTCGTTCCGGCGAAGATGGACGGGTATTTGTGGGCATGGTGGTCTTCGGCAGCACGGCTCAAAGGGTAGGATTTGACTTCGATTGGGAGATAATCCGGGTGGACCGTGAGGATTACCAGCCGCCCAAGCATCTTGTTTACATTCCCGCTTTTGCGTTGATAGTGATCATAGGTTTGCTGCAGAGGGGGAGGCGGAACAAAATTCAACCGCCTCCGGCCAATGGGTCTTAGGCCAGGACTGGCTAACCCTTTCCTTGCGATATTTTTTTCCGGTTTAATAGCGCCGAAGGGGGGCTCAGTCACGTCGCCGCCAATCCGTCGGGAATCTGTTATCTTTCCCGGCAAAAGCCGTCCCGCGCTGATTCTTGCAAAAATTTGAGAGTTCGCAAAAGTATTTTTTATGAATTCCTGCTTGCCTGCAGCAGGGCCACCGAGGCTATAACGAGCAGAGCTCCCATAACCTGCCATATCGTCATGGTTTCCGACAGGAGGAACCAGGCGATGAACCCGGCGGTGATCGGTTCCAGCGTGGCCGTAATACTGGTCCTTACGGCTCCGATTCGAAGAATAGCCTGGTTGAAACAGGTGAAGGCCAGCACGGTGCCGAAAAAAACAACAAAGAGGATCCACCACCACTGTGAGAATTCCGACGGTCTCAGGAAGGCTGAAAGGGGCGGCTGAAGGATATTCCAGGTGACTGCCGCGAAAAGTAGTCCATAGAAGGCCACCGTCCAGGGGTCGTATCGCCTCAATCCGTACTCGCAACGCAGCGTGTAGAAGGCGAAGACGACGGCCGAACACAGGCCTACTATAACGCCCGTGCGGTTCAAGTTAAAAATATCTATGTTATAGGCGCCGACAACGAAGTAGCATCCTAAAAGCGAACCTGCCATGGCTGCAAA
>JAQUQY010000016.1 GCA_028715865.1 Syntrophales bacterium | reverse complement strand
AGAAGTTTTACTGAATTGCTTTTTGGACCCTCGGATAATCCAGGGCCGGTACGGCGCTTTGTGCTATTCTTGAGAAACTCCCGAAAGGCCGCTGTCATTTCCTGTGAACCAATAGATCTTTCACTGTTAATAAATGAGAACAGAGAAGCGTCACCGGAAATGATATCTGATCTTTTGAGGCGTGAAATAATTAATCGAATAAACGCCGAAAGGCGATCCATCTTAGGACCTCTTCTGAAATCAAGAGAGGAGATTGTAGGGCAGGTTCTAAGGGACGCCGAACTGGTACAAACCATGAATGAAATGGCCCTTGAGGAAGGCGTGGAACCGCGGGATGTCGTCAGAAAAGCCTCACGATATCTCAATGAAATCGCGGCTGATTATCGTGACAGCTATATAGCTTTCCTGGACCGCCTTCTTACCTGGGTGTGGAACAATATTTATGACGGAATCATCATTGATCGTGAGGGGCTGGCAAAAATTAGAGAGATTTCAAAAAAAATGCCCTTCGTCATTGTGCCATGCCATCGCAGTCATATGGACTACCTTCTGATTCATTACATTTTTTATTATAACAATATTCAGCTTCCCTTCATCGCCGCCGGGAACAATTTGACCATATGGCCGCTGGGACATATCTTCAGAAGATCGGGGGCTTTCTTTCTGAGAAGAACTTTCGCCGGCAACCGGCTCTACGCAAAGGTTTTTGAAAAATACATAAAAGTTCTACTCCAGGAAGGCCACCCCCTCGAGTTTTTCATTGAAGGTGGAAGAAGCCGCACGGGGAAGATGGTGATGCCCAAGTACGGGCTTCTCTCCATGGTGATTCAGGCCTATCGAGAAAAGGCCTGCGATGACATCGCCATTTTCCCGGTATATATAGGCTATGACAGGATCATCGAAGAAAAATCATATCTGAAAGAATTGGGAGGAAACGTCAAGAGGCAGGAAACGACGGTGGATCTCGTCAAGTCCAGCCGTGTTCTCAAGAAACGGTACGGCAGAGTCTATCTGAATATAGGTGAACCTATCCAGCTTAAAGAATACCTGTCCCGGGCAGTTCCCTCAATAGATGACAGAACTACCGAGGAGCGGCAGAGTCTTTATAGAAAGATGGGCTACGAAATAGCTAACAGGATCAACAATGTTTCTGTGGTGACTCCCTTTGCCCTTGTGGCCTCGGCACTGATAGGTCACTACCGGAGGGGAATAGCCCATGATGATCTACGGACTGTCATAGACGAGCTTAAAGACTATCTTGAATTCAGGAAAGTACCCTTTTCTTCAACTTTTTCCGATATTGATTACGCCATTAGTGAAGCCCTTATCTTTTTCGAATCATCGGGCAACATATCGAAGATGGGCGTTGATGACGAGGAGGAGGAGGAAGAATTCGCCGAAATCATCTATTCCGTTGTAGAAGGCCGACGCATGGGTCTTGAATACTACAAGAACAACATATTGCATTTTTTCCTTCCCATTTCATTCATGGCTTCTTCTATTATTTCGTGCAACGAGGATAACATCCCTCTTTCCAGAGTTATGGATGACTACCGTTTTCTGAAAACTCTTTTCTGGAATGAATTTATCTTCGATGACGAAAGCGATGATATGGAGGAAATCAGGGACACCCTCGCCTACTTGTCCGATCGCGGAATGATCAACCATGACGAGACCTTCGACGACACAACCCGTATTATTGTTACCGGCAAGGGCAGAATAAGCCTGGCCCCCTTTGCCGGTCTGATACAAAACTATATCGAATCATACTGGATTGTTCTTCGAGGCAGCTCCTATCTTAAAACCAGGGAAAGGAGCGAACGGGATCTCATGAAGAGATCACACAAGCTGGGAATAAAGATGTATAAAAAGGGAGAGATTACAAGGGAGGAGGCCTTGTCGCAGCCAAATTACCGGGGAGCCTTCCGGTACCTCCAGGACGCGGGCGTTATCATAGTCTCCACGGGAAGCACGGAACGGGAAAGAAAAAAGGAGACAAAAATGCTTTCTCTTGGAGAGGACCGCAGTCAGCTTGAGGCTATACGACAGAAGCTCTTCCAGTTCGTATCGTCCCGATAAACCGGTATACGGCCCCATAACCGGAAGCACAGAAAAAGACGCCGTCTAATCAACAGGATTGTGCCCTTTGAATCTATTTTCTTATGGACAAAACCTCTTTTCCCCGGTAAATCGAGGTCCCGCCCATTTCTTCCTCTATCCTGAGAAGCTGGTTGTATTTAGCAAGCCGTTCACTTCTCGACAGGGATCCGCTTTTAATCTGTCCACAATTCATTGCAACGGCAACATCGGCCATAAAGGTGTCTTCTGTTTCTCCAGAACGGTGTGATATGATCGTCGTATAACCTGCTTCTTTAGCACACTTGATTGTTTCAAGCGTTTCCGAAAGTGTTCCTATCTGGTTAAGCTTGATAAGAATCGAATTAGCAACCCCCAGTGACACTCCCCGAGCGAGCCTATTCTTGTCGGTAACAAAAATGTCATCACCCACAATCTGAATTTTTGAGCCCAGTTTTTCCGTAAGAAGCTTCCAGCCATCCCAGTCGTCTTCGGCGAGTCCGTCTTCAATTGAAGCTATGGGATAGCTGGAAACAAGCTTGTCATAATAGTCAATAAGCTGTACCGCTGATTTTTCCTGCTTTTCGGCAGCAAGCATGTACCTGCCGTCACGGAAAAAAGAGCTCGCTGCCGAGTCCAGGGCAATTGCTACATGGGCGCCGGGCTCAAAGCCGGAACGCACAATGGCTTCCATGATAACTACGAGGGCTTCCTCGTTGGATTTGAGATCCGGCGCGAACCCCCCCTCGTCCCCCACAGCCGTATTGTATCCCATCCCTTTCAAAACAGCTTTCAGGCTATGAAAAACTTCAGCCGCCATGCGCAGCCCCTCCCTGAAAGTGGGCGCGCCCAGGGGCATAATCATGAATTCCTGTATGTCCACGTTGTTATCAGCGTGCTGCCCCCCATTTATGATGTTCATCATGGGAACAGGCAATTCGCAGGCGGAAACACCTCCTAGATAGCGATATAGTGAGACGCCCAGAACCTCGGCGGCCGCCCTGGCACAGGCGAGTGACACTCCCAACATAGCATTGGCGCCGAGCTTTCCCTTGTTCGGGGTACCGTCAAGTTCGATCATCCGGTAGTCAATGGCCCTCTGATCGAGACAGCTCAAACCGACGATTTCTGGTCCGATACTTTCGATAACGTTCTGGACAGCTTTCTTGACGCCCTTGCCGCCGTAACGCTCCGGATCACCATCTCGAAGTTCAAGCATTTCGTGCTCCCCTGTGGACGCGCCCGACGGTACGGAGGCCCGTCCAATGATTTCGGAACTCAGAGTAACATCGACTTCCACAGTTGGATTGCCTCTTGAATCCAGAATCTCGCGAGCTTTAACATCAATGATTTCTGTCATGACACACTTCCATCAGGTTTTTTAAACTTCCATATAACGATTTTCAGGCAAGTTCAAGAAAACAATGACGCCATGCTAATAATCCTCGCCATGAAAGGCAGAAAGCAAAATATTCAGCAGGCAACAAAGTGAATTAAGCCAGGGTGGAAGGCAAGGCTGTTGTAAGTTGGATTTGCGCGACTTAAGTTGGATTTGCGCGACTAATATTAATGCGGATCCGAAACTCGATTGGAATAACAAAGAAAAAGGGAACGCAACCAACGTTGAAACTGTCAGCGCTTTCGAGATAAGTAAGGCTGCCCATGCCGGTTGACATAGGCAGCCGATTATTCGGTAATTTAAAACGCTTCCCCGGGCCTTCTGCTACATAATGAAGGTCATGACGAGTGCGAACACCGCATATGTTTCCGGCATGGCTCCGGACACGAGAGCATTGGCAAGCGTGTTCCGTCCTTCAAGGATGCTTCTGATACCCGCAGCACAACACATACCCTGGAACCATCCGCTGAAGAGCATGGCAAAGCCCGCGACGGCGCCCTTTCCGGCCGCGGTGTACGGGTCTGTGTCCATGGCATCGAGATTCGTAAACAGAACGACGATGGCATAGATTCCCTGGGAAGAAGGCATGAGGGCCACGGCTATGTTCTTGAAGAAATTTTCCGCTCCCCCGCCCAGAAGCGCCTGGAAGGCGATGGACAGGCCTATGGCCGAACCGGCCAGACCCAGCGATACACCCAAGCCCATGAATATCTTCGCGACCAGAGGCGCCATACTTTCAGACGCCGCCGTCTGGGCAAAAGCCGGAGAAGCAAGTCCCGCCAGCAGAATCACGGCTACTGTTCCGAAAATCCATGTACCCTTATTGCTCATAAAAAGAACCCCTTTCAATTTTGAATGGTTTGTATTCGACCCCTCCCCCCTCGAAGAAACTCTTGAAGGCTTCTACGAAATGGAGGCGGGCGGAATGAACTGTGCTTCCCAGCAGTGCAAGAGCCAGGTTGAAGGTGTGCCCCAAAATGATAATAATAAGCGCCGCCGGGACACCTATAATCGGTCCGGCGCCGGCCAGCGCCATTGTGGCCAACTGGTTCATGACTGCAGCGACTGCTGATGTTGCAATTCCCAGGCCGAAGAGACGGGCATAGGAGAGCAGGTCGCCCACCAGCCCGGTCAGGCTGTAAATATTCCACAAACCCACGCCCAGCCTTAAGGCCCATTTTTTGCTGTCGTTGGGAAACAGCAAAGTCAGAAGCAGCCCCGCGACCAGAAACCCAATGCCACCGTAATAGAACGGCATATGAAGCGCCGCTTCGGGCATGTCGAACCAGATGTTTCGCGAGATAAGCAGAACGGCGCCCCAGAGAACGAAAATGAGACCCAGCTTCTGCATCTTCACGTGGAAGTACCAAGCCTGAAGTATTCCCATGAAATATGAAATCGTAAGGTGTATTACTCCCAATCCAAGGGATATATAAAAAAGAATCATCGGATCGCCCACGTCGACATCTATATCGACCAGAATCCAGCTGCGGTTATCAAAACCATAGCCGAACACGGAACCGGTTATGGCGCCGATCACGATCGCGGCAACACCGAAGGCCTTGCAAAGCTTGATGACAAGCGGAAGCCCCTCTATCTTGTGGCCCAGTTTTTTCCCCATGATATGGGCGATTACATAAACCAGGATACCGTAACCGGCATCGCTCAGGCATATCCCGAAGAACAAAACCATAAAAGGCGCGAAGAAATAGGATGGATCCAGGTGACGGTACTTGGGATTACCGTAGAGTTTCTGCAGAGGCTCAATGCGTTTGACAAACCAGTTGTTGCGCATCAATATGGGCGGCTCTTCATCCTCAAGAGGTTCACGGGTCACGACCCTCAGCGGCATCTCGCTGGCCGCAATCTTTTCAAGGAATTCCTCTTCCTGGTCCCGGGGGATCCATCCCTGGAGGCCGAAGAGATAGGGCTCCCTGTGCAGCGTTGCCATGTTGCCCGTATAGGCCGCCTCGTTCATTGCGGATATATATCTCTTTTTTATGGCTTCTACTCGTTCTGACACGCGACCGAGATCAACCGTCAACTCTGCCATTTGTTCTTTAAGACGCTGAAGTTCCGCTTCCACTTCATCCAGGCTCATCTCAGGCAGGGTTAGCAGGGAAGCCTGTGGAATTTCCTGGGGAGCACCCATGGAAACCGTATAAAAAAGAACTTCCCGTTTTTTGTAAACCACTTCTACAAGAACGTCGTCAGGCGGTTTGAATTCATCCCATTTCTTTGCGTCCATCCGGTACCGGCGGATATAAATGCCCGACTCTTCGAGGGAATGGACTTTCGAGGGATCAAAACTTCCCCACACTGCAAGATCGTCCCTGAGACGCTCAAGCGATTCAGCCCGCAATTCCATATCCTGAAATGTGGAAAGTTTCTCGTCGGCATAGGCTACCAGGTCCTCGTCGGGGATAGTCAGGGGCGATTCTGACTTCTGGCTCCCGAAACGCCTGACACCGGCAAGAAGCTGATCAAGCTTCTTGACAGAAACAAGAACCTCACTGTTCTTTCTTTCGAATTCACCAGCCATTTCGGACGCAGGCTCCACGTGCATCACGCCCACTTGCTGCAGAAAGCGCACGGCCTCTTCCTGGTTGTCGGCAGGCCCTACTATGAAAACTCTTGTCATCTTGGCTATGGCCAAAACAATACTCCTTATTTTATCTGATTAAACGACCACCGTCTTGTTTCGCTATCCGGCTGACTCCTGGAGCATGGCCGCCTCCGTCAGGCGTTTGGCCACCTTGGCGACGCCAACCGCAGCCGCTTGCTGATCCTGGAGATAAACCGTGATTTTACGAATAGCCTCACGGCATTCCGGAATAAGCCGCTGTTCGTATAGATTTATGCGCTGGCTTGTCTTGCGGAAGCCTTCATAAAGAGCCCGTTCCCCTTCCTTAAGCATGAGTATCGCCTCACGGCTCTCGATAGCTTCTCTGAGTTTGCGCACCACCTCTTCAAAAGTCGGCGGCGTGGCAAAATAGCTGTAAGGTGGATCACTGAAATCGATGCCGTGAAACTCCGGCACTTTGAGACCTGCCACGTTTCGAATGGACGATTTGATCTCTTTGATTTCAATGAAATATCTCACCAGGGCCCCCATGTCCCCCAGCAGGTCCGACCAGGTTGCAATCTCCCGCATAGTGTCCTTCAGCCTGGCCTCCTGCTCCTCAATCTCTTTGCGCACGACGGCCAACTGCATGAGGAACTGCTGCTTCCTGGCTTCCAACGCGGGCAAGAAGCGCTGGTACATCGCCATCTGCTGCTTCTGCATCCGCAGTGATACTTTATTTAACTTTATTCGTTCCGCCATGATCCTGCCCCGCCGGTCCTGTCAATTATGCCGGCCAGAATTTGTCGATGAACTCCTGCTTTATTTCCACTTCGTCAGGCCGGAAACACTCCGCAAGCGTCTTCCATCCCAGATCAAGCGCGTCATTGAGGCCCAAGTCAACGCGCAGATCCATGAACCGGTCGTAGAAGAGGCGACCGTACTTCAGATAGCGTTCGTCATCGGCCGTTTTGTCGAATCCCATGGCCAGTTTCTGCTCGACCTCGCGGCTGCGGGCGAACAAGCGGATCATACTGTTCATGATGTATCCATGGTCGTCACGGGTGACCTTGCCTATGACCAGCTGCTTCAGGCGGGAAAGGGATCCGAAGGGCTCAATGACGCCTTTACGAAGGTAGAACTGTCCTTCCGTTATATAGCCCGTATTGTCCGGAACGGGATGCGTTACGTCGTCGCCCGGCATGGACGTAACAGCCAGGATGGTGATGCTCCCCGCGCCTTCGAAGTCGACTGCCTTTTCATAACGAGACGCGAGATCGCTGTAGAGAGAACCAGGATAGCCGAGGTTCGAGGGAACCTGGTCCATGGAGATGGCTATCTCTTTCATGGCGTCCGCAAATGCCGTCATGTCCGTTAGCAGAACCAGCACGCGGCGACCCTGTACACCGAATTGCTCCGCCACGGAAAGAGCCATGTCCGGCACCAGAAGCCTCTCCACCACGGGATCCGACGCGGTATGTACAAACATAATCGTTCTTGAAAGCACGCCCGCCTCTTCAAAGGCGATTCGGAATTTAAGATACTCGTCATACTTTAGGCCGATTCCGCCCAGAATAACCACGTCGGCATTGGCCCGCATGCCTATGCGGGCGAGCAGCTCATTGTATGGCTCGCCGGCCGCCGCGAAAATCGGCAACTTCTGACTTTCAACGAGCGGATTGAAGACGTCAACCATGGGAACGCGAGTTTCGATGAATCCCCGAGGAATGACGCGCATCACCGGATTAACTGACGGACCACCGATGTCCATGCGAGGCAGAGACTTCAAATGGGGACCCTTGTCAATGGGCTCTCCCGAACCGTTGAAGATTCTGCCAAGAAGCGCGTCCCCGAAAGCCACCTGCATGGGATGGCCTAGAAATCGGACCGTGTCGCCGGTAGAAACGCCGCGTGATCCGGCAAAAACCTGAAGGTAGACTTCTCCCCCCCGGAGGCGGATGACCTGAGCCATGGATACACCGCTGCGGCTCTTGACGGTGGCCAGCTCCCCGTAATTGATACCGGTGGCCGGCACCGCAATGATATCCCCCTGAACGCGTACGATGCGAGAATGTTCAATTATCATGAGTGCGATGCTCCTTTCCCTTCAAGAATGGCCTCGATCTCTGATCGATATCGGTTGTAGGCTTCCTCTCTGAAAGGACTATATTTTAACTGGAAAAATAGATTCTGAATATGGACCATCTGTCCTTTTGCCTGCTCCTTGGAATCGAACTGGAAGGGGTGATGCAGCATATCCATCAGTAGCATAAAGTCCGATATCTGACGCTCTCTCGAAGTCGCCTGATCGACATTGTCGAAAGAATCCTGCTGCAGGCAGACGGCATCGATGATTTCCGACTTCAAGTAGACAACCAGGTCGTCCAGGCCGATTCCTTCTTCACCCACAACAAGCATCATCTGGTGTATTTCACTTCCCTTGAAGATGATGTCGTGGGCCTCCTGAACGAGTTCGACCCACTTTTCATGCCGCGTATTAAGCGATTCCGTCATCTGGGACAGGTACAGACTCCATGACATCAGAGGGTCGATGGCAGGATAACGGCGCTGGTCGGATCGCGTCCTAGAAAGACCGTGGAAGGCGCCCACCACTTTCAGTGTGTTCTGCGTCACGGGCTCCTCGAAATTACCGCCCGCCGGAGAAACCGTTCCAATCATGGTAAGCGATCCGGTCTCTTCATTGTAAAGCCGAACCTTGCCGGCGCGCTCGTAAACCGCCGCGATGCGGCTTTCCAGATAGGCCGGGAAGGCCTCCTCACCGGGAATTTCCTCCATTCTGGCTGAAGATTCACGCAGCGCCTGTGCCCAGCGGGACGTACTGTCCGCCAAAACAAGCACCTTGAGACCGAGCTGCCTGTAGTACTCACCAAGCGTAACGCCCGTGTATATCGAAGCTTCTCGTGCTGCCACAGGCATGGACGAAGTGTTGCAGATGATTACCGTGCGGTCCATCAGCGACTTGCCTGTTTTGGGGTCTTCAAGTTCCGGGAATTCCCGTATTGTTTCGACAACCTCGCCCGCCCTCTCGCCGCAGGCTACTATTATCACTATGTCCGTCTCGGCGTAACGCGAGATAATCTGCTGCAGAACGGTCTTTCCGGCTCCGAAGGGACCGGGAATACAGGCCGTTCCTCCTTCTGCCATTGGGAAAAAGATGTCTATGAGCCGGCACTGGGTCAGCAGCTGGGTATCGGGAAGAAGTCGCTCTTCGTATCTGCGCATGGGCATTTTAACAGGCCATTCCTGTTTGAGCGTTACTGCTATTTCCTGTTGAGCCTGTGAACCTACGCTTCGGAGAACGGCTATGGTATCGTCGACCGTGTATTGGCCCTCGGGTTTGATTTCCACTACCTCCCAAGTATCCAGAAGCCTGAGCGGAACCATGATCGGATGCGGAAAGATACCTTCCATCACACGCCCGAGGTAATGACCCGCCCTAACCTGTGTGCCCGCCTTGGCTATGGGCTCGAAATCCCAAAGCTTCTCAGCGTTGAGTGCGGGGAGATACTGCCCCCTTCTCAGAAAGAAACCCTGGTCGTTGATGAGCTCATTGAGGGGGTTCTGCAAGCCGTCATAAATCATTCCCATCATGCCCGGGCCTAGCGTCGCAGAAAGGAGCTCGCCGGAAAACTCGGCCGTGTCTCCGACCTTCAGGCCAGCCGTACTCTCGAAAACCTGCAGGTCGATCTGTCTGCCGCGGATTCGGATAACCTCCGATTTCAACGGCACATCGCCGCACATCACAAATGCGACCTCATTCTGTAGAACCTCCCTACCCTCATCCACTTCACAGGTAACGAGAGGACCATTTACCGCAACTACACTACCACGCGTGGGACCGTTCACATTGAACCTCCATGCAATAAATAAGTCTCTATATCAAAATGCTCGCCGATTCTTTCCCAGCGAGCATAGATTGCAGAACGCGACACGTAAGCCAAAAGAGTGTCAATGGAGAAGCTCGAGCTGCCCTCGAAACGGTAAATCTGCCTTATCCTCTCTTCATCGAGATAGCGCTCCGCCAACAAGGGATTTTTCTGACTCTTCAGCTGTGTTATTAAATTTGAAAAATCACGGGGACGAAAAGCGGTCAAAATGGCATGATCGTCCACATTACCGCCTCTTTCCCTAACGCGCATCGCCGCCAGGCTCGACCTCAAGTCAATTTCCCAGGCAAGGTAATCGATGAGAAAACGGCACCCGGAACGCTCGGCAACGGCATGGGCATGGCTGTAATAGAGTTCCCAGAGACGGTCATAGATATAGGCCCGGTGAATACCCCTCTCCTTTTCTTCGCGGAAAGCCCGGATAAAATCGGGAAGGTCCCTGTTAGAAGCCATATCTTCCTGGGACAACAGGCCCCCTTCTATAAAGAGATCGCGGCCCTGATCCATCTGCTCCCAGTTGAAAACGTCCACGCTCTGAAGATGGGCGTGGGTAACATCAATATCCTCGGGATGGATGTTCCGCTTGACCGCACCGGCAATCTCGCCATACTGAAGCGCTATTTTTTCTCCCAGTTCTGCAGGCATAGCGGGAAGCAGACACATGAGAAAATAGTAGTTGCTCATGCTATCCTAGGACTCCTCACTGGCAAAAAAATGTTTGCGGAAGCGCGGTGAACAGAAGTTTGAAAAGGCCTCCACGAGACCGGAGCTGAAGTTGAAGTAGGCGCCCTTGCCTTTAACGCCGACGTGGAAACCAAAAGTAATCTTGTCGGTAAATTGCACGACCAGAGAACCGGCCGCTTTTTCCTGAAATTTCTGGAGGAACCAGGCTTCGAGATCCGCCTGATGCTGTTTGGGCAGGAGAATCTCCAACGGCTGTTCCTGGCTCTGGTTTTTCAGAAATTCACTGAGAAGACTTTCAATCATGCGCTTGAGAAAGTCGGCTTCGCCCAGGGCGGCCTTTAGCTCCCCCTCCACAACGGGGGAAACCACCGCTGCCTCTAATTTTTCCTGAACCATGATGATGAAGTTTCGGGCTGCCGTTTCCATATCAACCTGGTGCTGCTTGCGCACGTTTTCCGCTTCGGCCTTGGCTGTGCTAAGCACTTTTTCCGCCTGGGCTTGAGCTTCCGCCACTATAGCGGCCGCCTGATCCTTGGCGTTGCTAACCAAAGCTTCCGCTTCGGCCTTCGCCGGCGCCAACACCTTCTCATTGAGTTCCTGCGTTATATCTCCCAATGTTTTTGCCATGTTTATCCCCTTACGTTACGATTGATAAGCCTTTCAAGGCACCGAGAAAAACCGATTCCCATGAATTTTCATGGGGGAAGGACACCGTTTCTTTGCACAACGCAATTTACTGCCCAAAGACACTGCAAAAAAAAAGAAGGGCTTACTACATTGCTTGTGCCGCTTATAATCAAAGAGGCATTATTTTGCAAGGTTTTTTTAGCACCGCAGGAATAATGCAAAAACATATGTAAAATCAAATATTAAGATCATTATTTGTGATTTTTACACAAACTTTTTATTTTGCAGTTTTCAGCTGGATGACGCTTTGAGCTTTTGTAGGCTATAATTTTCCAACAGGGGAAAAGGGATTATAGAGATCGAAGAATTAATGATTCCAGCATTTATTTCCCGCCATGAATAGCTCATTGACAGCGCAAAGCATTTTTGCTTATACTCCAACAAATACGGTAATTGGAATATCAATCAGGCTGGACCGACAAATCACGGAGGTGGGGAATGCCGTCAAAATTTCCAGAGAAGTTTGATGATGTAAGTTTGTTTCGCAAAGCAAACGTCTACTATGACGGACAGGTTGTAAGCTATAATGTTGCCTTCAAGGATGGTAAAAGAAAGAGAATAGGCGTTATTCTCCCGGGCGTTTACAAATTCAGAAGCGACGATCTTGAAAAACTGGATATAACAGCGGGAAGTTGCCGAGTACGCCAGGCAAACGAGGGCGAATGGGTAACTTACAACGCCGGCGACACCTTCGTAGTGCCCGACTGGTCTTATTTTGAAATAGCAGTCGACCAGGGTATTCTGGAATACATAAGCTCCTTTGAAACCCATCTTAACAAGAAGACCTACATCGATAAAGCTTATCCAAGTTCAGACAGGGGATAATGACAAAAAGATACAAGGAAGACCCGGCAGCCGCAAGTCATCTTTAACCTGATGCCTCTTGTTGCCGGGTCATTTTTTCCCGAAATCCCTTGCACGACCCTTCCGGATTGAGCCTCCCATTAAAACATTGATCAAAAAACCTTTCCTGATATAAGGATATTTCAGTCTATCATTATTGTAATGAGGCGTCTCAGTGAAAACAAAAAAAGACACCCGTCTCTTTCTGCACCTGAAAAAATGGCTCGAGAAGGCATCCCTGGATTACGGGATGATCGAGGAAGGGGACAATGTCCTCGTCGGCGTATCCGGAGGCCGAGACAGCCTGGTCCTTCTGGAACTGCTGTCCTCTCCCATGCTGTTTCTTCCTCCCTTCAAAATCTCCATCGTACACATCGACCATGGCTTCGATCCGTCTTACCAGTCGTTTAACGAAATGGAGAGGCTTTTTAAAAAAAGCGGGAAGGAATACATCATAAAGAAAACAGATATAGGACCCGTAGCTCACAGCGCCGTGAACACAAAAAATCCCTGCTTTCTCTGCTCCCGCCTTCGAAGGAAGGAAATATTCACAGCGGCCGAAGAGCTTAAGTGCAATAAAATTGCCTTGGGACATCACAAAGATGATATAATCGAAACGCTTCTTATAAATATGTTCTATGGAAGGGAAATAAGCACCATGGTCCCCAACCAGCCCGTATTCGGGGGCAAGTACCACCTTGTGCGCCCTTTGGCATACCTAGAAGAATCCGTTGTGAAACGATACGCAATGGAACGGGGATTCCCCCTGATTGAAAACGCTTGTCCCACGGCCCCTTCATCCAGGAGGGCATATATAAAGGAACTCCTGAAACAACTTGAGAAGGACAATAAAGACATAAGGGAAAACATTTTCAAATCCATGAGCCACGTGAAGCCTGATTACCTGATAAAAAAAGCGAAACCTGAAAATGAAAACAGTTCTGAAAAGGCAGAGATTCCCTCAACCAGAGAAAAGGCATGACGAAAAAAAAAGATAGAAGCGGCGAAAAGCTCATATGCCAGAACAAGCTGGCACGAGCAAACTATTTCATTGAAGATGTCTACGAAGCGGGCATAGTACTGGTAGGAACGGAAGTGAAATCCCTCCGGGAGGGAAGAGCCAGCCTCAAGGACAGCTACGGAACAATAAAGAACGGTGAGGTCTATCTCACGGGAATGCACATAAGTCCCTACACCCACGGCAACCGGTTCAACCACGATCCGTTGCGAACCAGGAAGCTACTCCTTCACAAAAGGGAAATAAAGCGACTTTACGGAAAGTTCCAGGAAAGGGGCTTTACGCTTGTACCCACAAAGGCATACTTCAGGAACGGGAAAGTTAAGGTCGAAGTCGGAGTTGGCAAAGGAAAGAGACTCTTCGACAAGCGGGAAGACCTGAAGAGAAAAACGGACCGCCGTGAAATGGAGAGGGCCATAAAAGAGCGTCACAGATAAGGTCGCCCCCATTCATCACTTGATAAATTGCTGCCCGCCGGCTTTTGTGACCGGCGCCAATGCTTTCAGGTCAGGTCGGCCGCAATCGGTTGAAGAGGAACTTCTCAGCCTCAACCATGAAGAACACGAAAACACCGATGACGAGCGGATAGAGCCAGTCCATGGCGGCCAGAGACGCTGAACCGAATAGAGTGTTCATCAGGGGGAGGTAGGTGAAAAGAAGCTGGAGCGCAACAAGCGCGCCGACGGCCATGAAGGCGATCCTGTTATTGAAGAAATCCCCCGTAAAGCTTGATTCGTATATCTTACGGCAGCTGAAAAGATAAAACAACTGCCCCGCCACGAGGCTGTTCACGGCGATGGTCCTGGCCACATCGATATCGGCTCCGGCACCCTTCATCATCGTATACACCAGGAGGACCAGGCCGCCGATGAGACAGGACACGAAGGCAATACGCCAAATGAAATATCTGCCCAGCAGAGGCTCGTCCGGTTTCCGGGGAGGGCGTTCCATGATCTTTCTCTCCATGGGCTCGAAGGAAAGGGCCAGTGCCAGCGTGACGGCGGTAACCATGTTGACCCAGAGAATCTGCA
>JAQUQY010000015.1:11193-14249 GCA_028715865.1 Syntrophales bacterium | reverse complement strand
TGTGAATTATGGCCATAACGGATACTATTGCTGATATGCTGACAAGGATAAGAAACGCTAATCGCAACAAGTTCAAGAGCGTGGACGTTCTGCTGTCGAAAATGAACACCGAGATAGCGAAGGTTCTCAAGAGAACCGGCTATATAAACGGGTTTGACATTAAAAAGGATAATAAAACAGGGCACAATATTTTAAGGATATATCTGAAGTATTCTCCATCAAAAGACAGGGTTATTCGAAATCTGCAGAGAATCAGCAAGCCAAGTCGAAGGATGTATGCCAGGAGCCGTAATATTCCCCCGGTTCTTAATGGTTATGGCGTGGCAATTATTTCTACGTCCAAGGGACTAATGACCGACAAGGAAGCGCGGGCGCTTAATGTGGGCGGTGAAATGATCTGCAGCGTCTGGTAGATAGTGTTGCGTGCCCGTGGATTCGGGATCGGGAGATATAATAATGTCGAGAATAGGAAAAGAACCGATAACAATACCTGATAAAGTCACTGTCGCTATGGATGGCGAAATTGTCAGGGTTGAGGGACCAAAGGGGATGCTGTCTAGAAAAATACCCAGAGAGGTGGGGCTTTCCATAGATGGTGCATCGGTCTCGGTTGTTCGACTGTCAAAGGACAGGAGGGTGGGAGCTTTCCAGGGTCTGGCCAGGACGCTGGTGGCGAACATGGTTAATGGCGTCAGCAATGGATACGAGAAACGTCTGGAGATCGTCGGTGTTGGCTACCGGGGGGAAGTTGAAGGCAATGTGCTCAAATTATTGATTGGTTATTCATCCCCCGTGGAGTATCAAATACCCGAGGGTATTAATATAACCATTGAAAGACAGGTAAACATTACCGTGGGCGGTATCGACAAGGAGCTTGTCGGAAAAGTTGCATCTGAAATCCGCGGATTGAAGAAACCGGAACCTTACAAGGGCAAGGGAATCCGATACGCGGGTGAAGTGGTTCGCAGAAAAGTAGGGAAGTCGGCAGGCGCCTGATGGTGAGAAATATAAGAGGAGCGAAGGACTGTGTCTTCTGAAAAGAAACTTAAAAAAATAAAAGATAGACGAAAAAGGAGAGTGCGAGGCAAAATTACCGGAAACGGTGAACGTCCGCGGCTTTCCGTCTTCAGGAGTTCTCGCTATATATATGTTCAGGCCATAGATGATGAAAACGGAAGGACCTTGGCTGAAGCATCGGCACTGAGTGGAGAGCTGAAAGAAAATTGCCGGGGAAAGAAGAAAGTCGAAGCCGCTCTTTAGGTGGGCCGGCTTATCGCAAGGCGACTTCTTCAAAAGAACATAAAAGAGGCCGTTTATGACAGGGGCGCCTATCTATATCACGGGCGGGTGAAGGCTCTCGCCGACGGTGCTCGGCAGGAAGGGCTGAAAATTTAGCATCAACCACTGGAAAAGGGTGACATGGAAGAGAACGAACTTCTCGACAAGGTAATAGCCATTAAGAGAACAGCGAAGGTCGTCAAAGGCGGCCGTCGCTTCAGATTCAGCGCCGTCATGGTTGTAGGGGACGGCAAGGGATCCGTTGGAATTGGCCTCGGGAAAGCGCAGGAAGTTCCAGAGGCGATTCGAAAGGGAACAGAAATGGCCAGAAAAAACATGACCCGTGTTGCCGTAACCGACGGCACTATTCCCCACGAGATCACCGGTCATTATGGGTCGGGAAAAGTTCTTCTAAAGCCCGCTGCGAAAGGAACGGGACTTATAGCAGGAGGAGCCGTCAGGGCCGTTCTGGAAGTGGCTGGAATTCACAATATTCTCACCAAATGCCTCGGTTCCCATAATCCTCATAACCTCGTAAAGGCAACCATGGCTGGTTTGAAAGAATTGAGAACTCCCGAGTATATCGCATCTCTCAGGAACAAGGATCTGTCAGAATTATAAGAGGTTAAGGGGTGTCTGCCGTGACTGATATGGTAAGAGTGACATTGGTAAAAAGTCCCATAGGGCGGCCCGGCAAACAACGGGAAGTGTTGCGCGGAATGGGCCTTGGAAAAGTGGGCAGGACCGTGAGTCTGAAAAACACACCTGAAATCAAAGGAATGATCAGAAAAGTCATTCATATGGTTTCCGTTGAGGAATATACTGGAGATGCGTCATGAAGTTGAACGAGTTGAAACCACCAGCCGGGGCGAAAAAACGCAAAAAACGAGTTGGTCGGGGAGTCGGATCCGGCCACGGAGGCACGTCCTGCAGGGGATCAAAAGGGCAGAACGCCCGTTCAGGGGGAAAAGTAAAGCCCGGATTTGAAGGCGGCCAGATGCCCCTTACACGGCGTCTGCCGAAGAGAGGATTCAGTAATCCTTTCCGCAAGGACATAATAGCCGTAAATGTTTCCCGGCTCAATGCTTTTGAAGGTGGATCCTTGGTTGACGCGGAAACCCTGCTTGAGCGGCGCATCATAAAGCGAAAGGGCGATGGAATCAAGATTCTGGGAAAGGGAGAGATCTCTATTCCGCTAACTGTGAAAGCGGCGGGCGTATCGAAAACCGCCCGCGAAAAAATCGAAGCATCCGGCGGTTCGGTAGAGGTCCTGTAATTTGCTCAGCGGATTTAAAAATATCGCCAAAATACCGGAACTGCAGAAGAGGATTCTCTTCACCCTGTCTCTGCTTGCCGTCTTCCGTGTGGGTGCTCATATTCCAACGCCGGGTATCGATACGGTGGCGCTTGCGGCCTTTTTCGAGCAGGCACGCGGATCGCTTCTAGGGCTCTTTGACATGTTTGCAGGAGGCGCATTGAGTACGCTTTCCGTTTTTGCTCTAGGAATAATGCCCTACATCAGCGCTTCCATTATACTGCAGCTTCTAACCGTAGCCGTTCCACACCTGGAAAAGCTTAAAAAAGAGGGTGAAGCGGGCCGGAGAAAGATAACGCAGTACACCCGTTACGGAACTATTATTCTTAGCATTATCCAGGGCTTCGGAATATCGGTGGGGCTTGAGAGTATGGCAGGTCCAACGGGCTTGTCCGTGGTTCTCGAGCCGGGCTGGGCTTTCAGGATAATGAGCGTCATAACCCTTACGGCCGGTACGGCCTTT
>JAQUQY010000015.1:0-11183 GCA_028715865.1 Syntrophales bacterium | reverse complement strand
GAGAAACCATAACGGAAAAAGGCATCGGTAACGGGATATCGCTGATAATCTTCTCCGGCATTATCGTGACTCTTCCTGGCGCTGTCATAAATACGACACGGCTTCTCTGGTCGGGAGAGCTTGGGATATTCTTCGTCATTATTCTATTTGTATTCATGCTGGCAGTGGTGGGGTTCATTGTATTCGTTGAAAGCGGTCAGCGAAGGATTCCCGTTCAGTATGCCAAAAGGGTGGTGGGAAGAAAAATGTACGGAGGCCAGACGACCCACCTGCCCCTGAAGGTGAATACAGCAGGCGTCATCCCGGCCATATTCGCCTCTTCCATAATCATGTTTCCAGCGACAATCGCGAATTTTGTTCCCCATCCCTGGATGAACATGGTGGCGGAATATCTGATGCCCGGACGGCTGGTCTTTGAATCGCTTTACGTGGCCTTTATAATTTTTTTCTGCTACTTCTACACGGCTGTCACCTTCAATCCCATTGATGTGGCAGATAATATGAAGAAGCACGGCGGCTATATTCCCGGTATTCGTCCGGGAAAGAAAACCGCTGAGCATATAGACTGGATATTGACGAGGATAACCTTCAGCGGAGCAATGTACGTATCGGCTGTTTGCGTTCTGCCAAGCGTTATGATCAGCCAGTTCCACGTGCCCTTTTACTTCGGCGGGACGGCCCTTCTCATTGTGGTTGGTGTGGCTCTGGACACGGCCGGCCAGATTGAGACACACATGTTGACCAGGCAGTATGAAGGCTTCATGAAAAAGGGGAAGCTGGCCAGAAGAAGATAAAAGAGAGGATGATGGTTGTTATTAAGTCTCCCGAGGAAATTGAGAAAATGAGGGAGAGCAATGCCATCGTCGCAGAAGTGCTGGAAGTATTGAGGGAGTTGGTAAAGCCAGGCATAACAACCCTGGAACTCAACAGTAGGGCCGAGAGTGTTGCCAAGCGTCGCGGCGCCAAACCCGCATTCAAGGGATACGGCGGGTTTCCTTTTTCGCTGTGTACTTCTATCAATGAGGAAGTGGTTCATGGTTTTCCTTCGAAGCGTGTACTTGAGGAAGGGGATATAGCCAGTCTGGACTTTGGTGTTTATTTCGGAGGATATTACGGCGATGCTGCCGTGACCATACCGGTTGGAAATGTGTCTGAGACAGCGTGGCGTCTTGTATCGGTGACAGAAGAGGCTCTAAGGCGTGCCATTAAAGAGGCGCGACCAGGAAATCGGCTTGGCGACATATCCAATGCAGTGCAAGCATTTGTTGAAAAAGAGGGATTTTCTCCCGTAAGGGATTATGTGGGGCACGGAATAGGAAAGGATCTTCACGAAGATCCGCCTATTCCAAACTTTGGTCTACCGGGCCGCGGGATCGTTCTCAAGCCGGGGATGGTTTTCGCTATAGAGCCAATGATTAACGAAGGAACTTACGAAGTTACAGTAAGACAGGATGGCTGGACCGTCGTTACAGGCGATGGCAAGTTATCGGCACACTTTGAACACACGGTGGCTGTAACCGAAAAGGGTCCCTTTGTCCTTAGCGCAATTGACTGAAGAGCAGAGAAGGTTTCAGGGATACTTGGGATAGGTATGGCAAAAGAAGAATCCATTGTTGTTGAAGGAACGGTTATAGAGCCGCTGCCCAACGCCATGTTCCGGGTTGAACTGGAAAACGGACATCGGGTTCTGGCACATATTTCCGGAAAAATGAGAATGCATTTCATTAAAATACTTCCGGGCGACAAGGTCACCGTCGAGTTGTCACCCTATGACTTGACGAGAGGACGGATCACATATAGGTCAAAGTAGTGCTTAAACATCGAACGGAGAAGAAGAAGTGAAAGTGCGAGCATCTGTAAAAAGGATATGCGATAAGTGCAAGATAGTCAAAAGGCACGGAATCGTAAGGGTTATATGCGAAAACCCTAAGCATAAACAGCGTCAGGGATAAGGAAGGAGAATTAAGCGGTGGCACGAATTGCTGGTGTTGATTTGCCGAAGAAAAAGCGTATGGACATCGCTCTCACGTATATTTACGGAATAGGAAAATCCAAGTCCAGGATGATTCTCGAAGAGGCGAGAGTTTCTTTCGATACAAATAGCGACAATCTGGCCGACGACCAGATCGCAGCTATCAGGAACATCATAGACCGGGACCACAGGGTTGAGGGTGATTTAAGAAGGGACGTAGCCATGTCGATAAAGCGCCTCATGGACATAGGTACATATAGAGGACTTCGGCACAGGAAAGGGCTTCCCGTCAGGGGGCAGCGAACGGTAACTAACGCAAGGACACGGAAAGGTCCTCGCAGGGCGATAGGTAGCGCGAAGAGGAAGAAATAAGGAATACTTGGAGGCACAATGGCTCGACCAGCACGAAAGGGCACAAAAAAGAAAGAGAAAAAGAATATTACCGAAGGTATAGCCCACATTCACTCGACCTTTAACAATACCATTGTTACCATCACTGACATGAGCGGAAATGCAATCGCTTGGTCTTCCGGGGGTTCCCAGGGATTCAAGGGGTCGAGGAAAAGTACTCCCTTTGCCGCCCAGATGACAGCCACGGAAGCGGTCAAGAAAGCAAAGCTTCAAGGGCTCAGGAGTGTTCAGGTATATGTCAAGGGTCCAGGGGCGGGTCGGGAGTCGGCTCTGCGGGCGCTTCAAGCGGCTGGTCTCACGGTGACGCTTATAAGAGACGTGACTCCTATTCCCCACAATGGATGCCGTCCGCCGAAGCGACGAAGAGTATAAGACTGAATTAGGGTTGCCATCGGTAACACAGGGTTAGCAAACAAGGGAGGATCATTTTGGCAAGATACAGGGAATCAGTATGTAAGTTATGCCGGAGCGAAGGAATGAAGCTCTTTATCAAGGGGGACCGCTGCTACAGTGATAAATGCGCTTTTGAGAGAAGAGCCTATGCGCCGGGAGAGCATGGTCAGACTCGTGCAAGAAAAAAAAGATCCGATTACGGTGTTCAGCTAAGGGAAAAACAGAAACTGAAGAGGATGTTCGGGCTCATGGAAAAGCAGTTCAGAAGCTACTTCCACAAGGCTGAACGAGGAAAGGGCGTGACGGGAACGAAACTCCTTCTCCTTCTCGAGAGGCGGCTCGACAACATGGTATACAGGATGGGTTTCGCTGGTTCAAGGGGTGAAGCGCGACAGCTTGTAAGGCATGGCCATTTTTTCGTGAACGGGAAAAAAGTAACAATACCATCCTATCTTGTGTCTATGGGAGACACCGTGGGGGTAAGGGAAAGATCCAGAAAGGCCGCCAGAATTTTGGAAGCCATGGATACTGTTGCCAGAAGGGGCGTACCTCAGTGGATCGATCTGGACAAAGAAAACTTTTCGGCCCTTTTGAGGGAATTGCCTTCCCGGGAGGATTTGACCATGCCCGTTGACGAACAGATGGTGGTCGAGTTTTACTCCAAGTAGTTAAAATCACTTACTTCAAAAGGAATAAATGCTATGCAAAGAAACTGGCGCAGTCTCATTAAACCCAAAAGAATTGAAGTAGATGAGGATACTCATACCCAGTTTTACGGTGAATTTGACTGCCAGCCTTTAGAAAAGGGTTTTGGTTCAACTCTTGGGAATTCATTGCGAAGAGTTCTCCTTTCTTCAATTTACGGGGGGGCCATAACATCCATAAGGATTGATGGTGTTCAACATGAATTCTCAACAATCCCCGGAGTGAAAGAGGATGTAACCTCCATAGTTCTGAATCTCAAGGGAGTGCGCGTTAAAATTCACCAGGGTGAACAGAAGATGCTTTACATAAACGCTTCAGGCGAAGGCGTTGTCAGAGCTGGCGACATAATAACAGATGGAACCGTTACGATTCTGAATCCTGACCATCATATTGCCACGCTTTCCCAGGACGGTGTTATGAAGGCGGACCTAAATGTCAAAATCGGGAAAGGATACGTTCCTGCGAAGAACGAAAAAGAACCGGACCAGCCCGAAGGAACTATTAATATTGACGCCGTTTTTTCGCCGATACGGAAAGTCGCTTACTCCGTTTCCAATGCCCGGGTGGGAAACATAACAGATTACGACAGGCTGGTAATTGAAATATGGACTGACGGAGGAGTGCTGCCTGAAGATGCGCTTGCCTACGCGTCCAAGATCCTTAAAGAACAGATCGAGGTGTTCATCAATTTCGAGGAACGGGACGAAGCAGTTGAATATGTAGAGGAAGAAGAAGAGTATCAGGAAAATGATAATCTTTATAAAAGCGTGGATGAACTTGAACTCTCTGTCAGGTCGGCAAACTGTCTGAAGAACGCTGGCATACAGTACATAGGAGAGCTGGTTCAGAAGACGGAAGCAGAAATGCTCAAGACTAAAAATTTCGGGAGGAAATCCTTGAATGAGATAAAGGAAATCCTTGGTGGAATGGGACTGAACCTTGGAATGAAGATCGATTTTTCTGTTCCGTCGCCTGATGATGAGTGAGTATAAATAGCTGAGAATCATCAGCTCCCAGAAAGGATCAGACAGCAATGCGTCACCGAAAGGCCGGAAGAAAACTTGGGAGAACGTCAAGCCACAGAAAGGCGATGATGAGAAATCTCGTGACGTCGCTCCTTAAATATGAAAAAATTACCACAACTGACGCCAAAGCCAAGGAGTTGCGAAGCGTTGCCGAAAAGATGATAACGCTGGGCAAGAAAGGAACGCTACATGCCAGGCGGCAGGCGCTTTCGTTTATTCGAGACAGGCAAACAACAGAGAAGGTTTTTGACGTTCTTTCAGTTCGCTACAAGGACAGGTCTGGAGGGTACACCCGTATTATGAAAACGGGCACCCGACCGGGAGATAACGCGCCCCTTTCAGTGATTGAGCTAATGCCCGACATCCAGGCAAAAAAGGCATCGAAGTAACAGCGGATATCAGCCGTTAGAAAAAATTGGCATGAAAGGCAAGATGAGAATCTTGCCTTTTTTATTCTTGATTTTTAATAACCCGTCTATATAATGATGTGAATTAAAGAGGATAGGTGAACCGTCAATAGGGAAGGTTTTTTGACCCGGAAGGACGGATATCATCGAATCTCCCTGAAACGGGACCTCGCCGCATGTGCGGCAAAAAGACGGTCGAACAGTGGGCGGCAAATATTTCAAAATGCTCCTTTCACTTCACTGATATTGAGGCAGTATGCCCCCAAGGTTACGGCGTGATTCGAGGGAGGTGATGGAATGGCGGAGGAAAGAGTAGGGGAGGTAGTTAAATTTTTCTCAAAACCAAGTGTTGCCGCCGTGAAGATTACGGAAGGGAGCTTGGCTGTGGGCGATCGAATTCGGTTTACGGGTCATACTACGGATTTCGAGGATACAGTTGCTTCGATGGAAGTCAATAATGAAAAAGTAGAAGAAGCCAAGGCCGGTGACTACATAGGAATAAGGGTGTCGGACCGTGTTCGTCCAGGTGATGAGGTTTTTAAAATAGTAGCTGATTGACCATAAGGGCGATTATCTTTATTGAAGAAGCCGTGGCATTATCCGGCGTGATGAGCCATGGCTTTTTGTTGTGGACGGTTGTTTGTCTACGGGGTGAAAAATTCCAAATAGCTCTGTGTCATTCATGACGGCATGATCCGGAGGAAGATCAACCGGCGTTAAAGGAGAAAACGCTGCATGGATGTTCAGGAAGCACTGGAATATATATACAGCTTTGAAAAGCGCGGGATTCATCTTGATCTTGGTCCCGTATCGAAACTTCTCGCGAAAATCGGCAATCCTCATAGAGCATATAGAGCCATACATGTGGCGGGAACCAACGGCAAGGGTTCCGTTTGCGCCATGATCGCTTCAATGCTTCAGCAGGCGGGATATCGGACGGGTCTTTACACGTCACCTCATTTGCTGGATTTCAGGGAGCGCATCCGGGTTGATGGAGCCATGATTTCAGGGGAGGAGCTGGCCGGACTTGTGTGTGGCATCAGGAAGCATCTGTCCGATGATATAACCTTTTTCGAGTTTGCCACCGCCTTGGCGTTCCTTTATTTCAAGTTTCGCTCCGTAGATGTCGCAGTGATTGAGGTCGGCATGGGAGGGCGTCTTGATGCCACCAATTGCGTGGTTCCCGATGTCGCCCTCATTACAAACATATCCGTTGAGCATGAATACTATCTGGGCCGTCGACTGTCTCAAATCGCGGCTGAAAAAGGCGGCATCATCAAAGCGGAAAGCACCTGCCTTGTAGGCACCATGCGGAGATCGTCACTGACTGTCCTGGAATCAATCGCCCGTGAGAAGGGGGCGAGGCTTCTTAGGGCGGGTATTGATTTCAGAGTACGCCGAGGCGACGGGGATACCCTTTCTTACAGTGGAATAAACCGTTCACTGAAAAAAATACCTTTACCGCTGGCGGGTCGACACCAGGTTAGAAACGCAGCCCTTGCCTTGGCTGCCGTCGAAGTCCTCTCTATCGGGGGGATGATGGTCGACGACAGAGCGATTGTAGAAGGCATGGCCGGAACACAGTGGGAGGGGAGACTTGAAATTGTTGCCAAATCCCCCCGTGTTGTCCTGGATGGGGCTCATAACCCCGCGGGCGTTAGCGCCCTATGCCAATCACTGCGGGACGAATTCACTTACAGCCGATTGATCGTCGTTTTAGGCGTAATGACTGACAAGAGATACAGGACAATGCTATCAAAACTGGCTTCCATAGCTCATACCATGATTCTGACAGAACCAGGTTCGCAGGGAGACAGGACGCTTCATTTTTCGGGAACGGAGGACTGCTTCACCAAGACAGGCTTGAGCAGTATCGAGATGCTTAAAGACCCCGCCGAAGCCCTTAAACGGGCACGCTTCCTGGCACGGGATGATGACCTGGTCCTGGTCACGGGATCTCTCTATCTTGTTGGGGAAATTAAACGCCTGGAGCTTGAAGTTTAAGTTTTAAAAAGCCATCCGTTTGTGATAACCATGCGTTGGTTCATGTCATTCTCATTTCATCGTGGAGGGGGAGTTCAGGTTCATGGTTCGTCTTTTCGCGGTTTTTCTTCTGGTCCTTGTCTCGCTTGCGAATCCCTGCGCCGCTCTTGAAGGTAAAGTTTCATCAGGACCCACTCACATCGAGGCTGAGCGTATCCGCTACATAAGCGATCCCGAGTCTTACGAAGCCGAAGGTGACGTTATCATTTTTTTTGAAGGAGGCTATCTGAAAGCGAACCGGGTCCTGCTGGAGGTTCAGTCCGGAGACGCCGAGGCCGAAGGCAATGTATTCATACAGAGCGAGGGCGACATCATAGAGGCCCCACGGGTCAATTTCAACATCATTTCCAAACAGGGAATCATATATGACGGATCCATTTTTTTTGAAGCTGAGCACGCCTTCCTTAGGGGAAGGGTTATCGAGAAGCGGGGAGAGAGTGAATATTCATGTCTTAGGGGTGAGGTGACAACCTGCGAGGGCGATGTTCCGGACTGGAAAATATCAGGGCTGAGAATGAATGCAACCATTGACGGTTATGGAACGGTCACGCACGGCGCTTTCAGGGTTAAGGACATTCCCATATTTTACATTCCCTACATGATATTTCCCGTAAAGACGACCCGCCAGTCGGGATTTCTTTACCCACGCATAGCTTACTCCTCTGACAAGCTGGGCTGGGATATGGGCATTCCTTTTTTCTGGGCAATGTCGGAATCGGCTGATGCCACCTTCTACCAGCGCTACATGGACAAGCGGGGCTATCAGCAGGGGATGGAGTTTCGTTATTCTCTTTCGGAGAATTCTTTCGGAACTTTCTATGCCGACTATTTAAGGGACGGAATGCAGGTTAAAACCAGGGACGGTGACGGTGAACTTTTCAGGGACTGGAAGGAACGCCAGGATCGATGGTCATGGTATCTTGATCACGAAAGCCGCCTTGACTCGGGCATTTCCCTCAGGGCGAACGTGAAGAAGATATCCGACAACTGGTATTTCAGGGATTTTGAATCACATAATTACTACCTCGATCACTACAGCGAAAGCGAAGACCGCCCCTTTCGGCGTGTGGATTTCACGGGAGACAAGAATCTTTCATCCCTCACCTCTACAGTCCGCCTTGTGAAGGCTTGGGAGCACTACAATCTTACCGCCCTGGGGCAGTACACAGACAACTTGCGAACACATTCGAATGAAAGAACGCTGCAGAAATATCCCGAGGTTAACTTTACGGGCATGAAGCAGCCAATTATGAATACTCCCTTTGATTTTGAGCTTGACTCTTCATACGGTTACTACTATCGCGAGACAGGATACAGGGGCCATTTGTTAGACGCCGCCCCGGTTGTATCTCTCCCCCTTAACGCTGGTAATTACTTCCGTTTTATCCCTGAAGCAGGGTTCCGTGAAACCCGCTGGGACAGCAGCGACAGCACCGGCAGCCTGCCGGGAAGGCGCGGCAGCAGGACCATCTATCACGTGGGTTCGACCCTTACCTCCGAGGTGAGCCGGCTGTTTTCCGTAAACATGGGGAGTATTGAAATGCTGAGACACTCCGTCATGCCGGAAATCTCATATCGATTCAGTCCCTATGCGCAGCAGGACAACAGGCCCGATTTTGTTCCTTTTGTCGATGAAGAGAACAGGGTTGCCTATTCCATAAATAATACCCTAACGGCAAGACTTAAAGATGACGAGGGCGTCAAGTCATACCGTGAACTTGCTAATTTTAAGGTAGGCCAGTCCTATAACATCAGGGAGGCGAGACGTAATGTGCCGCCGAGTTCCCCGAAAAAAAGGCCCTTCAGCGATTACGAAATGGAGCTTACCCTAACGCCCCATCCTTTTGTAAGCCTCAGTTCCGACGCGAAACTGGATGCCTACAGCAGTCACTGGAAGGTGCTGAACGGAATCCTTCAATTGAGGGATAACCGCGGAGATTCGGCGACTGTGGGGTACCGATATACCCAAAACGTGGTGGAGCAGCTCGATTTTGGTTTAAGGGCACAGGCAACTGACCGTCTCAGCCTTTTCTTTGAGCGAATATATGACCGTATGGAGAAGAAGAGCCTCGAAACCTCCTACGGAATGATTTACAAAAAGCAGTGCTGGGACGTGGCTTTAAAATACACTGACAGTTACGATGACAGGGGTTTCATGCTTATTGTTTCATTGTCGGGCCTCGGAAGCTTCCCCGAGATCACCAAAAGCCTGATAAGGGAGGATTAATAGCAGATGATCAAATTCAAAGCGCCTTTTCTTTCTTGACAAACACAGAGTAATTGCATACGGTACGTTTCATTTTTTAATAATATTAAACGGTGGCTTATGAAAACCTACAGTGCAAAGAAAGAAGATATTTCCAGGAAATGGTATCTCTATAATGCGGACGGACAGATTCTTGGACGCCTTGCAAGCGATATCGCAAGAAGACTTAAGGGCAAGTATTCTCCATTATATACACCACACGTGGATACGGGAGACTTCGTTGTAGTTGTCAACGCCGAGAAGATTTCTCTTACCGGCAGGAAGCTGACTGAGAAGATGTACTATCGGCATAGCGGCTACCCTGGCGGATTGAAATCAGCAACTGCGAGGGAGATTCTTGAAAAAAGTCCGGAAAAACTGCTTCTCAAAGCTGTAAAAGGAATGCTTCCCAAAAACAGTCTGGGGCGAAAAATGCTCAAAAAGCTGAAAATCTATACCGGGGGAGAACATCCCCATGGGGCACAATTGCCTGGACCCATGGATTCCAATAATTGATTAGAAGAGGAACATTAAATGGCGGTAAAACGATACTACGCGACGGGTAAAAGAAAAACAGCTGTTGCACGGGTCTGGATGCGAGAAGGATCAGGAGAGTTCGTCGTTAACAAGAGAAATTTTGACGATTATTTCCAGCTTCAAACGGTGAAAAACCTTGTAAACCGGCCTCTGGATATAACCGATACAAGGGGGAAGTTCGATTTTCAGATTAATGTGAGAGGCGGCGGAACCTCGGGCCAGGCCGGCGCCATTAAACACGGCATATCCAAGGCGCTGGTTGAATATGACGAATCCCTGAAAGCGACGCTGCGAAAGGCCGGGTTTCTCACACGCGACGCCCGTATCAAAGAACGCAAAAAGTACGGCCAGCCGGGAGCGCGCAAGCGATTCCAGTATTCAAAGCGATAGAGGTCAGTTCAGCCGCGGGGGGGACCACACCTCCACTTTTGATTGGGATAATTCATGATCAGAGTGGGAATTTACGGGGGCAGCGGTTATACGGGGCAGGAGTTGCTAAGGTTGCTGCTTCGCCATCCCGACTGCGAGGTTACTGCCCTCACGTCCCGTCAGTACAATGGGGTATCCGTATCCTTTGTCTATCCCCACTTCAAGGGAGTTACAGATCTTAAATTCATTGACGCTTCACCTGAGGCGGTGACAGCCCTCTGTGACGTGGTTTTTCTCGCGGTTCCCCACGGGGAAGCCATGGCGGTGGCGCCCAAATTTCTCGAATCCGGCAAGAAAGTCATCGACCTCAGCGCTGATTATCGATTGCGAAATCCTGAAACCTACGAGAAATGGTACGTACCTCACAGCTCTCAGAAGTTCCTGCCGGAGGCTGTGTACGGAATTCCCGAACTGTATCGTAAGAGCATTTCCGAGGCCAGGCTCACGGCGAATCCCGGATGTTATCCAACCAGTGTTATACTGGGGTTAGCGCCGCTCCTCAGGGGAATGGCCATTGATCCCGGGTCTGTCATAATTGATGCAAAGTCCGGCGCGAGCGGCGCCGGAAGGGAACTGAACACGGGGATGCTTTTCTGTGAGGTCAATGAGGGATTCAAGGCCTACAAGGTAGGTTCCCATCGGCACATTCCCGAGATGGAACAGGAACTCTCTCTCCTTGCTGGCTCGAATGTCATAATTATTTTTACTCCCCATCTGCTTCCGGTGGACCGCGGCATTCTGAGTACCATTTATTGCAAACCGATAAAGAAAGTCCGGACAGCCGACCTTGTCGATATGTACTTGGAGTTTTACAGGAATGAACCTTTCATAAGGATATGTGAGGAAGGATCCTTCCCCGGAATTTCCTCAGTCAGGGGTTCGAATTTCTGTGACGTTGGAATAGCCGTGGATGAACGAACCGGAAGGGTCATAGTTATTTCGGCCATAGACAATCTCATAAAGGGTGCTGCCGGACAGGCGATTCAGAATATGAACGTGATGACAGGTTTGATGGA
>JAQUQY010000014.1 GCA_028715865.1 Syntrophales bacterium | reverse complement strand
TGCCTGTACAGAAGGTCCCGTCTTTGATGCGGGGGATATAGACTGGAATGACTGCTGAAAAAGCGAATCAAAGGAACCTGGCCGTGAGAATAGGCGGAATCAGGCTCAAGAACCCCGTCATGACCGCCTCGGGCACCTTCGGTTATGGTAATGAATACGAGCCCTATCTGGATCTCAACCGCCTCGGCGGGATTGTTGTCAAGGGAACGTCTCTCCTGCCTCGCGAAGGAAACAGGCCTCCAAGGATCATGGAAACGTCTGCGGGAATGCTCAACGCAATCGGCCTGGAAAATGTGGGAGTGGATGTTTTTCTAACCGGGAAAATGGCTTACCTGCGAACCTTGGACACCAATGTCATCGTAAATATTTTTGGCGAAAAAACTGAGGATTATGCCGAAGTGGCAAAGAAACTGAGCGGCATCGAGGGAATAGCGGGCCTGGAAGTCAATATATCCTGTCCCAATGTTAAGAAAGGGGGAATAGCTTTCGGGGCCGATCCGGAAACGGCTCGGGAAATTACCATTGCCGTTAAAGAATCGACGGATCTTCCGGTTATCGTCAAGCTGACCCCCAACGTCACGGACATAAGTATTATAGCCCGAAGGGTGGAAGAGGCGGGAGCCGATGCGATTTCACTTATAAACACGCTCAGGGGAATGTCCGTGGATGTAACCACCAGGAAACCCCGTCTAGGCAATGTGACGGGGGGCCTTTCCGGGCCCGCCATAAAACCGGTCGCGCTTCGCATGGTATGGGAAGCGGCGCAGACTGTCTCCATTCCGCTAATCGGAATCGGCGGAATCATGAATTACATTGACGCGCTTGAATTTCTCATTGTAGGCGCCCGGGCCGTCCAGGTGGGAACGGCCAACTTCATCAATCCCGCCGTGACGATTGATATCATAGACGGAATCGGGGATTATTTGGCGGCGGAAGGAATCGGCGACGTAAATGATATTGTGGGGACGCTATGTCTGTAAGAAAGGGCGGCAATGAGCTTTACTGAAGAAATCCTGGCAGGCATCTATCTTATCGGAGGGCCCAACGTGTCTCATTCGGAAGACGCCACATCCTTTCTCGTGGACTGTGAGACAGATCTTGTAATGATCGACACGGGGGCTGGACAATCGGCAACACGGATCGAGGCAAACATCAGGAATGCGGGATACGATCCCGACCACCTTGCGGCAGTCATACTGACCCACTGTCATATAGATCACATAGGCGGGGCGCCGCACTTTGTCGAAGCATTCGGATGCTCCCTTGTCGCCCACGACCTCGATGCGGACGCTATAGAAACCGGAGATCCCTTACAGACAGCATCCCACTTATACGGGACGGATTTTCCGCCCACGCCAATCGACATCAGGCTGACAGGAGAAGAAAACATTCTCTCCTTCGGAGGTTTGGACATTCGATGCATCCACACTCCCGGCCACACTCCCGGTTCAATTTCGATCTGTATCGAGAGAGATGGGAAGAGGATTCTTTTCGGACAGGATGTTCACGGCCCTTTCCTTAAAGCCTTTCGCTCCGATATCGGAGCGTGGAAGGAATCCATGGCCAGGCTTCTGGAACTCGACGCGGATATTCTATGCGAGGGACATTTCGGCATCTTCAAGTCGAAAGAGAAAGTCCGCTCTTACATAGAGAGCTACCTGAAACAGTACTGACTTCCTATAAACGCTTTTCCGTTACCAGCCGCGCGAAGTGTTCAAAGGATCGATCGTAGGTTCTTTCGGCGGCTTCGGTGAAGAAACACCCCGGCATCTGACGCTTTCCAAGGTGGTACTTTACGCAGTCGCAGCATAATCCCTTGCGTGCGCATGGGTCATAACTGCATTTACAAAATTCAAGATTTTTTTCTTTTTTACAATCCACGAAGTTGCCTCCCATCTGGAGTGATTATTTCGGGCGATGATATGACAGATACACCCGGCGGTCAAGATAAGCCGCGTTCGGGGGGTCATGAATTGGTTGCCCGAAGAACAGGAAAAGTGTAAAATGTCGATAAATTTTACAATGAACATATTCGTCCTTGACCTCGATATTAAAGCATGCGCGCGTTATCACGCAGATCAGCACGTGGTAAAGATGATTCTCGAGGGAACCCAGATGCTATGCGCTGTCCTTAACCGGGAAGGCATTGAGGCGCCCTACCGTTCGACCCATTTGAACCATCCCTGCGTATTATGGGCAGGGCGATCTCTGGCGAACTGGAAATGGCTAAAGGAACTGACTTTGCTGCTCAATGACGAGTTTATCTATCGCTACAGGGGAAACCGTGACCATCGGTCGGCCATAATTGCCCGCGATCTTCCCTCGCCTGATCTTCCGGACAAAGGGCTTACGGAATTTGTTCAGGTAATGCCGGAGCGGTACAGAGTTCATGGGAACCCTGTCCAGGCATATCGCAATTTTTATATTGGCGAAAAATCAGTGTTTGCAAGGTGGACTAGAAGGAGGGCTCCGGGGTGGTACAGGGAGGCGGTTTTAAGGCGCCGGGATATGAGAGCGTAATTATGACCGTTATTATCGGGGAAAAACTGGAATATGCCGAAAAACAACCCCGTTGCCCGGTCTGTGAAGGGCTGGAAACCAGGTTCTTCATGTCCATTGAAGCTAAAATCTATTGGCGATGCGATATATGCGTGGCGACCTTTCTTGACGCTTCACTTCTGCCTGACGACGATTTTGAAAGAGAACGCTACTCCCTTCATGAGAACAACCCCGGAGATGAATCATACCGCCGTTTCCTCGGCAGGTTGATGAATCCTCTGCTGGAAAGGGTTACACCCCCTGCAAAGGGCCTTGACTACGGTTGCGGCCCCGGGCCGGTACTCGCTTCCATGTTGGTTGAAGCAGGCTTCACCATGGAACGGTACGATCCCTTCTTCTTCCCTGACGAGTCGGTTCTTGCCGAATACTATGATTTTGTCACCTGTACCGAAGTGGCGGAACACTTTCATAATCCGGCCTGTGAATTCAGAAGGCTTGACCGGATGCTCAGAGAAGGAGGTTTGCTTGCCCTTATGACCAGTTTTCAGGACGATGACGGAGCATTCGGCCAATGGCATTACCGCAGGGAACCCACACATGTTGTTTTCTACCGGGAGGAGACATTTTTTCGCCTGGCCGAACGCCATGGCTGGAGTTGTGATATACCGGCCAAAGACATTGTGTTTATGCGAAAACCCTTTCAAAAGATGAGAGGCTATACTCCATAAATCCGAAGGGTTAAGGGGAATAATATCCATGAATGATTCCGGTTTAGAGGACAGGGAGCTGAAGGAAACAACCCGAAAACAGCTGGAGAATGCCTACCGTCCATTTATTCCATGGGAATACTTCCGTTTGATGGGCCGGGACAGTATCACTGATGTGGTGATTGATGATGTGCTCGAGAAAAATATGACAGTTCTTTTCTCCGATATACGTAATTTCACTACCATTTCGGAGTCTCTTACACCCCGGGAGATATTCAGGTTTCTCAACTCCTATTTTCAACCCATGGAGTCGGTTATAGCAGCTCACGGCGGTATTATTGACAAGTACGTGGGTGATGAAATCATGGCGCTTTTCCCCGACAACGCAGATGAAGCTCTTGAGGCGGCAGTTGGAATGCTAAGAGAACTGGTCCGTTTCAACGAGCGCCGGAAAGAGGCAGGGCATAATCCGATCGAGATCGGCATAGGTTTGAATACGGGCCTCATGCTGCTGGGAACGATTGGTGGAGGCATGCGCATGAGCAGCACTGTAGTCAGCGATGCCGTCAATCTCGCTTCACGCGTTCAATCCATTACAAAGGAATACAGTACTTGCCTGCTTATAAGCGAGCACACCTTATACAGCCTCTCCAATGCCTCGGCTCATCAAATCAGGTTCACCGATCGCATCAGGGTAAAAGGGAAGGGACAGCCCCAGTCCATATATGAAGTTTTTGATGCCGATCCCCTGTACATGGCAGAAGCGAAGCGCCGGAATTTGGCAATTTTCGAAGAAGCCCTGGCGCTCTATCACTTCAAGGATATCCCCGCGGCAAAAAAGCTTCTGGAGAAGTGCCTGAACGAATGTCCCGAAGACGGGACGGCAAAAACATACCTGGAACGGTGTCGCCGCTTCATGTCCACTGGCATCCATACGGGGACCGGGGAGGTCGATCTTTCCATAAGCTGGACTGAAGACCTAGCAATAGGCGATGCCATTATAGACGGCCAGCACAGGCGTCTCTTCAATGCAGTAAATAATTTTGTAAGTGACCTGCGAAAAAGTGAAAGTCTGTCAAAAGTACAATCGCTTTTAAACTTTCTTGATGAGTACATTCATGAACATTTTCAATACGAAGAGAGATTTATGGCGAAGCACCAGTATCCCTTTATCGACATTCAGAAGGAGCAGCATGAACGGTTCTCACATTATTTTTCCAGGCTGAAGGATCAAATAAGGGAAGACTACTCCCCTAAACGTGAATTTCTCCTTTTCAGGGTGCAGATAATTGTAATGGACTGGCTGGTACACCATACGTCAAAGCAGGACAGGCGCTTTGGACGATACCTTAATATGCTGAAAAATTCCTGATATGAGGCTGAAAGTGCAGATACAAAGTATAATGCTTTTCCTGTTCCATATTTAATATTCTATAAAAAATAAAAAATGAGGAGGGGGAAAATGAAAAAGAGCACCAGGCAAGAGCGAAAATCGAAGGTAGTTGAAGTTTTAAATGCGGCCAGGTCCATGGAGCTTCACGCCATACATCAGTATATGAATCAGCACTATAACCTGGACGACATGGATTATGGAGAACTGGCAGCCAAGATTAAACTCATAGCGATTGATGAGATGCGCCATGCTGAAATGTTTGCCGAAAGGATCAAGGAGCTTGGAGGGGAACCAACAACGGATTCGGCTGCGGCGGCAAAAAAGGGGCAGGCCGTGGAGGCGATTTATCCCTTCGACGCAAAACTTGAAGACGATACTATAGAAAAGTACAACCTGTTTCTAGTGGTCTGCAAGGACAACGGAGACAGTACCAGCATGAAGATATTCGAAGAGATCATCGACGAGGAACAGCTTCATTATAATTATTTTGATAATATAGGCGATCACATCAAGAAGCTCGGACCGGCTTATCTTGCAACCAAAGCGGGCACGCCTTCAGAAACGGGCCTAGGGCCCGCGGGTTTTGTTGTTGGCGCCGGAGGCGGGCAGTAGCCTGTACCTGTAAATACGAAATTAAGCCGATCAATGAAAAGGGCCGCTCAGTAATGAGCGGCCCTTTTCATTGATCCAGGCAATTGCATATTCCGTTAAACGTCGCGTAACAATTTGTTGAAGGCGATCGTTCATTTCGGGATTTATTTTCGCGACCCGCCCGGTGTGCGTAGAATTAATAGCTATATATATCAAGCATTTGTCATGTATTTGCAAGTGCCGGCCAATTCTGGCACGGATATTCCATTAGTAAAAGACACAAGACGAAAAAAACCTTAAAAATAAGGAGGACGGGAAAATGAAGCGGACAATACAAACAATGGTCATGGCGGTATTCGCGGTCTTAATAACCACAACCTTTGCCTATGCCGAGTACATGGCAACCGCGGCCGTGGGTGGAACATTTCCCTACTTTCAGCTTGGATGCCTGGTGATGGGCGGTCTGATCATAACCTCCCTTAAGCACAAGTACTCCAAGATCTACATGACCGAGGCCGTTGGCAGCTTCGCTCTCTACGCGGTCTTGGTGGCGCTCTTCACAGCCCCCTTTGTAGATGTACTGAAGAACCTGGTCAGCTGATTAATAAAAATCCATTAACCGGAGCTTTAATGAATTTCCGGCATGAGAGGAGGTAAGGGTCATGATACTGCGACGAAACATAGACAATGAAAATCTCTACACGAAATACACGAACATAATTGTGCTGAGCGCTTGGGGTTTCGTGATCGCAATCGCAACTTTCGTGTTCTTCTATGTAGGTTACATGATTGATCAGCGCTTTGGGACTCAGCCCACCTTCATGCTTGGATTGCTTACTCTGGGACTCTTTCTGTCGGTGGGAAGACTGTACTGGGAAGCCTGGCACAAGAGAAATGTGCATTAATATCAGGGTTACAGGTTCCGGCTGGATTATCACCGGGTACCGATAATAGACATAAAAATACAGTTAAAGGCCCCCTTATCTTCGAATAAGAGGGCCTTTCTTGCGGATAACCAGCCATTAGCCCTGTTGAATAGGCGCAGATGGCTTTTTATTATCACCGGCCCGGGTTGAGCATGCCGGATTCTGCCAGTCTCTGAAGGTCTTCACGCAACTTGCTGATTTCTTCTCCATATTTCGCCCAGTTACCCTCCCGTAGAGCCCGCTGAGCGCTTTCGTATCGCTCGAGAGCCTGCCTGGCAAGTTCCTGCACGGCGGTTAGAGGTACGCCCGGTATACTTTCAATAACCGCGTCAGGCAGGCGAACATCCTGGGGTAGCGCGGCCGGCAGGGGACGGTCACTTAAGAGACGCTCCAGGGCCTGTTCGAGTCCCGCTTCCATGACTACCCGGTTTCCGTCTGAGGCCAGGACACGCCTCAATTCAGGCAGACGTCCTTCAACGGCCCTCAGAAAGAGCGGTTTGATATAGAGAACTGAGTTTTCGACGGGTATAACGAGTTGACTTCCCCGCAACACTCGAGTACCGGCCTGGTCCCATAGGGCCAGCTGTTGGGCTATTTCGGCAGTCTGATCGATGCGAGCTTCTATCTGCATGGGCCCGAAAACCAGTTCACCCCTGGGGAACCTGAAAAGTAGCAGGCTTCCGTAATTATCGCCGTCGGACCGGCCCGAAAGCCAGGCTATCATGTTGTCACGATTAGAAGGGGTGAACGGCATCATAAGGATGAACTCTTCCTCTTGTTCATCGGGAAACCGCAAGATCGTGTAATAACTTTCCATGGTCTGCGCGGCGCCGAAAACGCGTTCCCGGGGAAACTCCCATACGTCTTCCCGGTTATAGAACATGACAGGATCGCGCATGTGGTATACACGGAACATGGAGGCTTGGATATCAAATAGGTCCTGGGGATAGCGTACCTGGTTACGGAGCCCCTGGGGCATGTTGTCAATGGAAACGAAAAGGTCCGGGAAAACGCGCTGGTATGCTCGAATAAGAGGATCCGTTCCCTCGCCGATGGTGTAAAAGATTGTCTCGCCGTTATAGGCGTCGATAACGACCTTTACGGAATTGCGGATATAGTTCAGGTTCTGTGCGTAGGGACGGGAATATGGATATCTGCTTGTTGTGGTGTAGGCGTCATATATCCAGTACATTCGGCCGTCCACAATCGTTATATAAGGATCATGGTCGTAAGAGAGGAATGGAGCCAGTGTCCTGACACGCTGATGGATGTTGCGGAAGTAGACTATTCGGCTCTCAGGAAGGATATAGTCGGTAATGAGGTAATTAATGGTTCCGAAATAGATGGAGAATATTAACCTCCGGAAAAGGGATCCCGTGCCGACACCCGTTTCTTCAATGTAAGTGGTGAATTCATTTGTTTCGCCATAGGGGTAGTCGAACTCCTCTGTCCCTGCCTTCACCACGATAGTTTCGTTCGTCCGCTCACCGAAGTATATTTCCGGCCGGTCGAGTTCAAGCTCCACCATAAGTCTGGGTGGAATGTCCCGAATAAAGAGTTCCGGCAATCCTTCTTCCGTAAATACATTTACCGGGCTGGCGACTACGCCGTAGCCGTGGGTGTAAACAAAGGTTTTGTTCACCCATGTCTGGGAATCAGCCGGCAGCCGCCGCTGGTCCAGTTCGCGGGGAGCAAGCATGATCTGGCGGTAGTCGCCGTTAAAATCGTACCGGGCTATATCGATGTCATTGAAGTCATAATATGGGCGGATCGCCTGTATCTGGGTGTAAGTGTCCAGGAGTGGACGGTAGTCCCAGAGCGGGATGTTTTCAATTGTAAGGCGATTGTTCTTCAGGTCAGTTATGGTGAGCTTGTGATCCACGGGATAGGGTTTTTCAACAATTTCGTTTAGACCGTAGGCGGATCGGGTTGATTGAATGTGGTGGTCAAGATAGACTCTTTCACGCTCAAGTTCGTTGGGATCCACAGAGAATCGCTGCATAAAGGCCGGCAGCATTCTGTTGAAAACAATGAGGGAAATAACCAAAATTCCTGCCGCCGCAGCAGGGGGCTTCAGTGATCGTTTAATAAGCCCCAGCCCCGCCATGAGGAAGCCCACGGCACATAATGCCATAAGTCCGCCGTATACGGGAATGCGAACCCGTTCGTCCACGTAAGTTATGCCGAAGATCAGTCCCTCCGGGGAAAAGAGGAGGGCGTACCTGTTCAGCCAGAAGCTGAACATCTGTAACAGGAAAAAAGCGGCCAGGAAAAAAACCGCGTGTGTTCTGACAGCGGGCTGAAGGGAGAAGTTTTGGGGTGTTATGGTTACGCCTCCCAGGATGAAATAGGCTCCCGCAGTAGTAACGAGGGAGATAAATAAAACCGCCATGAAAAAAGTGCGGATCATTTCAAAAAGAGGAAGAGAAAAAAGATAAAAGGAAATATCCTGCATGAAGATGGGATCCACCTCTCCAAAGGGAGAACGCTGCAGGTACATCAGAACTTCCAGCCAGTGAGAAGCGGGGTAAGCGCTGATGAGCCAGGCGACCAGAACAGTAAAGGCGGCAAATGACCATTTAACGGCTTTTATGGGCAGGGAAACCTGACCCAGATAAAGAAAACGGCTATGTGATGTTGTCAGGCGCAATGCGGCGGCCAGATTGATTCCGCAGAACAGCACTGCCGCCAGGAAGAATATAAAGTGAACCATGTATTCTGTCAGGAAATAGGTCCAGAATACCTGTGAAAAACCAAGGGAGTCGAAAAAATAAAAATGCACGAAGGCTTCGATGATGGTTTCAAAAAAGGTGGACATCAAAATCAGTACCAGAATACCGATTCCTATATATTTCATGTATTTTGGCATTGCCAGAGCAGCTCCTTCGCTATTGATTAGTCTTTGGGATTAAATTGATAATTACTGCATAAAGTACAGGTAAACGGAATTCCTTGTCAAGATTATCCGGGTTGACCGAATTTCATCAAAAATATGGGAAAGTGTTCGCCGCTTTGAAAAATTTTGAAATAATGTTTATGCTTGCTCTAAACAGCTGTTCATGACTGTAACTTTTTTGCGGAACGTATTAACAGGGAGCTTTGATATGCTTTCTTTTCTTCCATCCACCATGCTGGGGGCGACATGTATACTGCTTGTCGTGATCAATACGATTGTGTGGACTGTCCCGGTTCATATCTTCGCTATGACGAAACTTCTCATTCCCCACAAGGGCTTTCAGGCGCGCAACTCCCGATGGGTCATGGCGATGGTCAGGGGGTGGCTGTGGGGGATCCTGTTTTCATTGAAGCTTACCCAGAACATCAAATGGGACATCAAGGGCCTGGAAGGGCTTAGAAGCGACGAGTGGTATTTTGTAAACAGCAATCATCAATCATGGACGGATATCGTGGTTCTTCTGCGTACCTTCGGAAACAGGATAGCCTTTCCGAAATTTTTTCTGAAGAAAGAATTGGCATGGATTCCCATTCTCGGGAGTGCCTGGTGGGCCCTGGATTATCCCTTCATGAAACGCTACTCGAAGAAACAGCTTGAGAAACATCCTGAACTGCGGGGGAAAGATTTGGAAACGACCCGTAAAATGTGCGAGCGTTACATCCATACGCCGGTGTCGATTCTGAACTTCATAGAGGGAACAAGATTTACAGCTGAGAAACATGAAAAACAAAATTCCCCATACCGCCACCTTCTGAATCCAAAGGCGGGAGGGCTGGCCTTTGCCCTGGGAGCCATGAACGGCAAAATACGAAAACTTCTTGACGTCACAATTTTATATCCTGACGGTCCCATAAATTTTTGGAATTTTCTCTGCGGCCGTGTGTCCAGGGTTGTTGTGCGAGTTGAAGAGCACCTGGTTCCAGAGGAGTTCCTCAGGGGTGATTACATGAATGATAGTGCCTTCCGTAACCGTTTTCAAGCATGGGTGCGCGCTTTATGGAAGAAGAAAGATGATCTCATTGAAGGACTCGTTTCCGAGTACATTACTTCCGGAGGTCAGTTCTGAGAATCCGGGAGGAGCAGGTTCCGTCCCGCCGCCGGTGGAATAAAAGGTTGCCCTTTGAAATTGCTTTTGTTAGAAGTTGCGTAACCCTCCGGCACTCCTGATTGACCGGAAAGGCCGGTTTCAGCAATCTGAAGGGAACCCTTATTCATCTAGCGAGGAATTGCCTATGGCAATCGCAAAAAAAATGCATTCATTCATGTCCCAGTCTTCCTGGATTCGAAAGATGTTCGAGGACGGGTTGAGGTTGAAGAAGGAATTCGGTGTACACAGTGTATTCGATTTCAGCCTTGGAAATCCCAACCTGCCGCCTCCAGAACAGTTCAGGAGAATCATTAAGGAAGCCGCGGAAGAGGACTCTGGCGGCATTCACGGCTATATGCCCAACGCGGGTCTTGAGGAAACCAGGACGGCAGTGGCTGCATATCTCGTTGAGAGCCAGGGAGTTCATGTAACCTGGAAACACATAGTCATGACCTGCGGCGCCGCTGGAGCGTTGAACGTTGTATTCAAGACGCTTCTCGATCCCGGTGACGAGGTTGTAATTCCAACACCTTTTTTCGCGGAATATCGTTTCTATGTCGATAACATGGGCGGGGTTCCACGGTTTGCCCCCACATGTCCGGATTTTTCCCTTGATTTGGAGGAGATTGAGAAGGCTGTCAACGAAAAGACGAAGGTGGTTCTCATTAACTCCCCCAACAATCCCACGGGAAAAATCTATGATGCCAAATCCATAGAGGGATTGTCGCGTCTGCTGGAAAGGAAGGGGAGGGATCTGAAGCGGGATATATACCTCGTATCGGACGAACCCTACCGTGACATCGTCTATGATGGAAAAGAGGTGCCCAGCCTGCTGGCGAATTGCCGGAACAGCCTGACGGTAACGTCCTATTCAAAAACTCTTTCCATTCCGGGAGAGCGTATTGGCTTTATAGCCGTCAATCCCGATGCCTCCCATTGCGATAGCATCATGGACGGCCTATCCCTGGCAAATAGAATCCTCGGCTTCGTGAACGCCCCTGCTTTCATGCAGCGTGTGGCGGCACGCATGCAGGGAATTCATGTTTCAAGCGGGGAGTATCAGCGTAAACGGGATCTTCTGTGTGGAGGTCTTTCCGAAATAGGATACGAGGTGGTGAAGCCCGAAGGAGCCTTCTACCTGTTTATGAAAAGTCCGCTGGAAGACGATGTGGAATACGCGCGGAGGCTTCAGCAGAAAAAGATTCTCACCGTTCCCGGAAGCGGTTTCGCGGGTCCCGGTTACATACGCATTGCCTATTGCGTCGATGACGAGACCATTTCAGGAGCCATGGATGGGTTTCGGGACGTTTTTGAAGAAATCAGGGGTGGATCCTGAGAACCTTTCATCACGAGGTAATAAATAATGGAAGAACAAAACCGTCCCTGGGGATTTTACCTGGTTCTTTCTCACGAAGAGGATCACAAAGTGAAAAGAATTGTCGTACGTCCCGGTGAACGTACGAGCCTCCAGGCGCACAGGAGGCGCCGCGAACACTGGCATATAATCAGCGGGGAAGCGATAATAAACCTTGGAGATGACCTTAAGACCCTAAATGCCGGCCAGTCCATTGACATTCCAATGAACGTTCCGCACAGGCTTGAGAACGGCGGATCCCGGGACCTGGTTCTCATAGAGATTCAGACGGGTGATTATTTCGGAGAGGACGATATACGGCGCATGGAGGACGATTACGGGCGATCCTGAACGGCATTTCTGCTCGTTCCCCTGCGCATTTTCTTCGCGGGAACAGCGTCTTCAAAATCTCATAATGATTACAGCGAGAATTGTCAAGATCAGAGCAGTCACTCTTCCCATGCTCATCTTTTCACCATAGATGGCCGCGGATAGAAGCACTGCTACTACAAAGTACAGGCCCGTGAAGGGTATGATAATAGATAATGGGCCGCGGGCAAGCGCCTGGAGCAGGGCGTAGAAACCCGCGAAATTGATGATTCCAATACACAGGCCGATTGTAAGAGCCTTCTTTGCTGAACCCTCCACCCGAGTGGACCCCCCCGTACCCTTAATGCCAACAGAAAAAAGCATGCCCATGAAATAGGAAAGGGCGATGAAGGCAAGCTTGTTGACATAAAGAGCGGCGTAGGCACTGGAGATGGCCGCCACGGAACCAGCGACGAGAGCCGTCATGGCAAAGGCTATCCCCCGAAGCTGTTTTCCCCGGTAACTTCCCTGTTGAGAGGGGGACCAGGCTATAATCATGATTACCGCCATGGCAAGGGCTATGCCGGCGGCCTGGGCCGGGGAAGGGCGATCTCCGAAGAAGAAAATTCCGTAGATCACTACAAGAACCGTACTCAGACGGATCAGGGGCATGGCCGTCGAAGCGGGAATATGCTTGAGTGATTCGATGGTCATCCATGTTCCCGTAAAAAAGGACATGCTGTTAACCATTGAGATAAAAACAAGAAAGGGGATATTGTCTACGGGTTCCGATGCCGCGAAAAAAAGAATTGTACCGATACAGGTGACAGTTCCCATGAAGGCGAAGGTTGTCACTGTAGTGTCGCATTTTTCCTCTGCCGACACCTTGTAGAGAAAGCGTTGAAGGCCGAAAAGAATCAAGGCGATGAAGGAATAAGCATACCAGCCGTCCATTATTTTCCTGTTTCCGGTCAGGGGAAGTTTGAGTGCCGTTGTCTGTGCAAATACATCCGTCAGGAGATAAGAGTGAGAAAATCCGGTGGAACGGTTCTTTGTCTGTAGTGAAGAGTCATGGATATTTCCATCGGCCGGTCAGTAGATGATCTCAAAAGACTTGAAATCGTTAACTGGAGATTCCTCGACTACCTCTACCCTTGAAACATAGGCAAAACGGGGCCCACGGCGGCACCAGCCAATCAGATCCTCCAGGGCCCCGGACGGACCTTCGGCAAGCACTTCAACCCTTCCATCGGGCAGATTCCTTACCCACCCCAGGACACCCAGCTGTTCCGCCTGTTCCTGCGTACGGGCTCTGAAAAAGACTCCCTGCACCTTTCCTGTGATGAACAGGCGAGCCCTCCTTGTCTCTTTGTCCTTCTCCTTCATGGCTCCCCAGGCTTAAGCAATTCAAGAAATTCATCTTCAGCTAGAATCGTGGCGCCCAGTTCGCGGGCCTTGGCAAGTTTAGAGCCGGGTTCTTTTCCAACGACGAGGAAATCAGTCGCCCTGGAGAGCGATGACGAAACTGAAGCCCCCATGTTTTCCAAGGTTTTTTTTGCTTCGCTTCGGGTGTACGAATCAAGCGTGCCAGTGAGGACCACGGTCTTTCCCCTGAAGGGCGATGCTTCTGACGACGCAGCCTCTTCCCTTTTCCTGGGCTTCACACCCGCCGCGAGAACGCGCTCTATGGCTTTCCTGTTCATATCTTCCGAAAAAAAGTCAACGATGCTTTGCGCGGCGATTGGCCCGATACCCTTTACAGCCTGTATGCTTTCTGGCGTTAATGACTCAAACTCATTGATATCATGTACCGTATCAGCAAGAGTTTTTGCCGTATCTTCTCCCACGTGTCGAATGCCAAGGGCGTAGATGAACCTGGACAGGGAGGGGGTCCTGGAAGCTTCTATGGCGGTCATGATCTTCTCTGCTGACTTTTCAGCCATTCTTTCAAGCTGAGCCAAGTCTTCCTTTTTCAAATAATATATATCGGCTGCGGATCTGATAAGGCGGCTTTCGAGCAAGGCCGCTATGAGTTTTTCACCGAGCCCGTCTATATCCATGCCCTTTCGGGAGACGAAATGAATGATTCGCTCCCTGACCTGCGCCGGGCATTCCATGTTAAGACACCGATGTGCCGCTTCGCCTTCGCTCTTGTGGATCCTTGATCCACAGGAGGGACATTGGGCGGGCATGACAAAGGGAATTTCTGAGCCGCTACGCCTCGCCGTGACCACCTTTACCACCTGCGGGATTACATCTCCCGCCCTCTGTATGATAACGGTATCCCCAACACGGATATCCTTCTTTATGATTTCGGCCTGGTTGTGAAGAGTGGCATGGCTTATGGTGACGCCGGCCAGGGAGACAGGTTTCATTTTTGCCACCGGCGTGAGAACTCCTGTACGCCCCACCTGGACATCTATTGCTTCAATGACTGTTGTGGCTTGTG
>JAQUQY010000013.1 GCA_028715865.1 Syntrophales bacterium | reverse complement strand
TTCCATACAGTTCCTTTCCTACAGCATCGACAACTGGTTCAACGTAAAGATAGGATCGGCCCTTGAATCTTCGCTGGAAATAGGCCAGGCCTATTACGAAAAGAACAGCGAAGGTACGCTACACCTGGCCAGGGAGTTGAGCCGTGAGATTACCGCCCGCAAACTTTACGAACGGGATCTGGCGGAACAGCTGAAGGAACTCCTGGAAGAGCGTCAGGCAATCTTCAGGCAGGCGGCCCTCGAGGTTATCCTTGATAATCGTGAGGAGCGGTTTGTGCTTCGAAACCCCGCCCGCCCTGACATTCACCTCCCGAGACTCACCGCGCAGATGCTGGATGACCTGTACCGGGGCAATGAAATTACCATCGTTCAAAGCCTGGGCGGTGGAGACCTGGTAAGCGGAATCGCTCCCCTGTTCATAAATTTTGAACTGAGCGACGTCATAGGCGTTGCCATGGTCAGTCAGTTCATACCGGAAAGCCTTTCAGCCAGGCTTTCTCAAATATCGAAAACATCGGAAGAATACCGCCAGTTCACTCTAATGAAGAATCCCATAAAATGGAGCTTCATAATCACACTTTCCATCGTAACCCTGCTTATCATATTTTCGGCAACCTGGTTCGGCCTCTACCTTGCCAAGGGCATTACCGTTCCCATACAGGATCTTGCCGAAGCTACCGATGAAATATCCCGGGGAAATCTTGATTATCACATAGATGTGCTGGCCGACGACGAAATAGGCGTTCTTGTAGATTCCTTCAACCGCATGACCGAAGAACTTAAGACACGCACTGAAGAACTGGAGAAGGCCAACATAAACCTGGATCAGCGAAGATACTACATGGAAACGGTTCTTAAAAACGTGTCGGCGGGAGTGGTATCTCTGGACAGCAACGGGATAATTACCACCGTAAACAGGGCCGCTGAGGCCATGCTGGGCATCAGGGCCGATGAGGCGCTTGACAGAAAGTTCGATGAAGCGCTCAAGGCCGAGCATATGGAAATGGCCTCAGAGATACTCAGGGAACTTGAAGAACAGGACTCCGATCACATTGAAAAGCAGGCCCGGATTATGCTGAATGATTCGGTCCTTACTATCATCATGTCCGTAACCACTTTGAGGGACGATCAGAACCTTGCCATGGGAAAGGTGTTTGTCTTCGAGGATATATCGCAACTTCAGAAAGCTGAGAGAATTGCCGCATGGCGTGAGGTTGCCAGGAGAATCGCACATGAAATCAAGAACCCCCTCACACCGGTCAAGCTGTCGGCGGAAAGGCTTCAGAAGAAATACGGTGACAGAATGGATGGAGAAGAAAAGGAAGTATTCAGCGAATGCACCCGATCCATTGTGGGACAGGTGGATATACTGAAGAACCTGGTGGACGAGTTTTCAAAATTTGCCCGCCTTCCAATATCCAACCCCGTACCAAGCGACATCAACCAGGTAATAATGGAGCCTGTATTCCTTTTTCAAGACGCCCACAAGGACATTGATTTTGTATTAAGAAAGGAACCCGACCTTCCAACTGTTATGATCGATGCCGAGCAGATTCGGCGGGTTATGATTAACCTCCTGGACAATGCCGTAGCCGCCGTCACACCCACGGGCGACAAGGGCGTCATCGAAATCTCCACTTCCCTTAGCCCTGATGGAGGAAAGGTGCGCATTGAAATAAGAGACAACGGAACGGGAATCGAACCGAAGGATAAGATAAAACTTTTTGAACCCTACTTTTCAACGAAGAAAACCGGTATGGGACTTGGACTTGCCATCGTCAGCTCCATCATGAATGATCATGACGGAATCGTTGGAATAAGGGAAAACCATCCCCGGGGAACCATCGTCTATTTTGAACTGCCCAGGGCCGAGGATTGGAACCATGAAGAAAACAATACTCATAGTAGATGATGAAGAAAGCATCCTTAACTCCCTGAGGGGAATTCTTCAGGATGAAGGATACGAGGTAATTACGGCCCAGAGCGGCGAGGATTGCATCGCGCTGGTCGAACAGGAGCTTCCCGACCTTGTTCTTCTGGACATATGGCTGCCCGGAATAGACGGCATAGAAACACTGAAGCATATCAAGGCAAAAGTGCCCTCCATGCCCGTGGTCATAATATCAGGCCACGGCACCGTGGAATCCGCGGTAAAGGCGACAAAGCTTGGAGCCTTCGACTTCATTGAAAAGCCCCTGTCGCTGGAGAAGGTCCTTCTTATCACAAGCCACGCGATAGAACAGAGTCGTCTCGAGGAAGAAAACCGTCTCCTCAAGGAACGTATGCGACAGGATTACGAACTGCACGGGGAAAGCCATGTCATTCGGGATCTCAAGGAAACGATCGAGATAATTTCTCCCACGAACGCCTGGATACTTATAATGGGTGAAAACGGCACCGGAAAGGAACTGGTGGCCCGGGCCATACACACCAGCAGCCGCCGCGCGGCCAAGCCATTCGTTGAGATTAACTGCGCCGCCATCCCGGAGGAGCTGATCGAAAGCGAACTCTTCGGGCACGAAAAGGGATCATTCACGGGAGCTACAGCCAAGAAGCGTGGAAAGTTCGACATGGCCAACGAAGGGACGCTTTTTCTCGACGAGGTGGCCGATATGAGCCTCAAGGCCCAGGCAAAAATTCTCAGGATACTTCAGGAAAAGAAATTCCAGCGAGTGGGAGGAACGAAAATAATCGACACGGATGTTCGCGTTCTGGCGGCGACCAACAAGGACCTTGAAAAAGAGATGGAGGAAGGCCGTTTTAGACAGGACCTTTTCTACAGGCTCAACGTAATACCCCTGTACGTTCCTCCCTTGCGGGACAGAAAGGAGGACATCCCCCTGCTGGCGGAGCATTTCATGAGTGAATTCGCCCATAAGGAGGGAAGACCTTTGAAGGGAATAGAGGACAAGGCCCTTGAGATGCTCATGGTCCATGACTGGCCGGGCAACGTCAGGGAACTCAAGAACATAATCGAACGGCTGGTCATAATGTCCCGCTCGGACTACATCAGCTCCGAAGACATCCCCCCCCTGCTCAGGGGATCGGACCAGATTAAGGCAGCCTCCGGGACCGCTTTCGCGGACACCTTCAGAAAAGCAAAAAAGATTTTTGAAAAAGCCTATATCTCCCGAAAGCTTTCGGAAAACGAATGGAATGTTTCAAAGACGGCGGAGGCCATCGGCCTCGAACGAAGCAATCTTCATCGTAAAATTAAAAATTACGGGCTGGAGGAAAAAAAGAAAGACAGGCCTTCCCGGTGAGAGGCTTCTCTCTTCTGTTGTGTGGCTTCATGTATTCCGGTTAGTCATAATTTTGGACAACGCGGCTCTTTTCGTCGCCTCGCCCGCGATTTATTGTCCCCGGGGTTTCTGGAATCCTCAATTTCCCTGCCGGAAACCGTTTCCGGCATCGAGCCGGATTCCCCGGAGCCTGAAAACAGCCGCCTCATAAACCGGGCCCATCTTCCGCCTTTATTGTTCGGTTTTGTTTCAGGCGGGCCTTTTTCTATTTCCTTGTCACGATCCAAGGTCAATTTATAGTAATGCCCCCATAATCCATCCATACCCCTCAGCCTTTCCCCTTTTTACCTTATCGTCATTCACCTTTTGTTACCCGGCACGAGGGAAGAACCGGCTATCTACCTGGCCAGTTCGGCGGCTATTTTATCGTGAATTCTCTGAGAAGCAGTCCTGTCTCCCAGCATTCCCACCCTGACGGCCACGTTGGTAAGGTCTCTGGCTTTGTAAACTAATGAAATTCTGACCTTTTCATTTTCAATAACGGCGTCTATCCTCGCTTTCCCTATTTCCTTTTCGGGAACCACATCGAAGGCCTGCATGTCGGCCATGACCCTTTCACAGGCATTCCATACGGCTTCGAAAGAATGCGAATAATCCGTCTTCAGCTCTCCCTGAACGTACACGTAAGTACCGGCGCCGGCCGAAACGGCAGCCCCCCCCACGACCAGCGGAGCGCACCCCGTCATAACCAGCAACATCAAGGCCGCAAAAACAATAAAACAGGAATTTCTTGTATGCTTCATCTTTTACTCCTATTCATGGTGACTGGCCAAAATTCCTTGAGCGTTCAAATCACTTATTGAACAACCTCTCAGGATCCCTGATGTCTTATAAGCGACCCCGACCACAACGGGACACCGGACTGGCCTTCTGTCCCTTTCCGATTAATAAAGTCATGGCGACTGTATAATTGAAACAGGGTAAATTGTCCACAGCTTATGTCCGGTTTTTTATTGCAACCAGGGCGCCCCTGCCTGTAGGATGTCTCCATGCTGATATTTTTTGACAGGAGAAGCTTTATTAAAGCGGTCATTTCCGCGGCCGCCGGGCTGATGTTAGTGCTGGCCCTGTTTGCAATCTCGATGTGGGCGGCGCCCCGTGCTTCGGCTTTCACTTTCCGGGGCGAAACCTCTCTCGGGCCTGTTGAGATTGACTCTCACAGTCGCGCTTTCAAACAGGGCGAGGCGGTTATGCTTCGCTTGAAGGCGCCTTCATTTAAATCAGCGACGGCCCTGTTCAACGGCTTCGATCATAGCTTTGCCCCCATGCACCAGAGCGGTGAGTTCTTCGCTCTCCTTCCGCTTGGACTCAACATGGAGGGAGATTGCGATATAATCATAGCGCTGGCATTCCATGACGGAACAGAATTTCACGTTTCCATGAAGCTGCCTGTCTCAAGCGGCGCATTCACTTCCACGGCACTTAGCGTGGATCCGCGATTCACCTCTCCGTCACCGGAAGAAGCGGCAAGAATAGAGATTGAAAGGAAAATGCTGGCTGAAATATATGCTAAATATCACGCCTGCTGGATCGGCAGTGGTGACTTTGTCATCCCCCTCGAGGGATCCGTCAGCAGCCCCTTCGGAGTAAAGCGCCTGTTCAACGATGTCGTCCACTCAAGGCACAGGGGAATAGACCTGCGATCGGCAACCGGCGATCCGGTGCGGGCCGCGAACAGGGGAATAGTGGTTTTCGCCGGATCCCTGTTCTATGCCGGCAACACGGTTATCGTGGATCACGGTATGAGCCTCTTTACCGTTTACTGTCATTTATCGAAAATAAGTGTAAAAGAAGGTGAAATGATTGAAAAGGGAGCAACCATAGGAATGGTTGGAGCAACCGGCCGGGCAACGGGACCCCATCTCCATTGGGGCGTCAGGCTTGCAGGCCTCAACGTGGATCCATTATCGCTTTTCCACCTGCCCTTCCGGTAAGATCCCGGCTCCCTCAAATACCGGCTGAGTAGGGAGAAATCCCGTCAAAACAGGCGAGACAAAGGTTGGCCCTCTCCGTCATAAGAGATGCGACGAAGTCGTCTATCGTGTTGAACTTCACCGAATCGGCTCCTATCCTTTCTGCAACCCATGATTCAAGGGGGCGAAGCTGATCCAATGAAATGATGTCGCCCGCCCTGAGATAGGCGCGGGCCATCAGTTCGCCGTAGGATCGCGTGGAGACGCCAAACTCACAGGGATACATAAGGGGCGGGCAGGCAACGCGGACATGAACTTCCCTGGCTCCTGCCTTTTTCAGGTCCATCACCTTGTAGCCGATCTGTGTTCCCCGCACAATGGAGTCATCGCAAAGAACAATTCGCTTCCCCTTAACGTATGGAAGAATGGATAGTTTACGCTTGGCCATTTTGTCCCTGTCTTTCTGGGTGGCCTGAGTGTAACTTCGATCGGCGTACCTGTTGTAAAGGAAAACCTCCTGATAGTTGACCCTGGACCGTTTATGATAACCAAGGGCATGACCCATTCCCGACATGGGGACGGGGGCGACTATATCCGCCACGAGCCCCCCCTCATCGATGTCCCTCTGGGCCAGGCTTTCGCCGAGGTTATCACGGGCCTCCTGCACGTACACCCCGTCAATGATGGAATCCATGCTTGCGGTATAGGCCCACTCGAAGGCGCAGTGAGCTTTCCTGGGAGAGTCCAGCCGGAACAGGGTGCGGAAGCCTTCATCATTTATGAGCACTATCTCACCAGGCTCCACATCACGGTAGATTTCCATCTCCAGGTTCTCCAGAGCGCGTGATTCGGAACTTACCGCGTACCTTGTTCCCATGGCGTCATGACCCATTATAAGCGGCCTGAATCCGTACACGTCTCTTGTGGCGTAGACACCGTCTTTCGACAGCACCACCAGCGAATAGGCGCCCCGGATTTTCCCTGCCAGATCGGCAATGCCCCCGGCCAGCGAGGAGCCTTCTATGATAATCTTGGAAATGATCTCCACGTCGGTGCCCTCGAGAAAGGATTTTCCCCGCCCCATCATCTCCCTGATAAGTTCGTGGGAGTTGATCACGTTGCCGCTGAAGGCTACTGCTATTTCACCTATCTGGGTAAGCCACCTCAGGGGCTGCCGGTCTCGCAGGCTGACGTGCCCGATGCCCCATCTTCCCCGCAGGGTTTTAAGCTCCTCATCGGGAAATGAGTTGGCCACCCTTCCCCGGTGAGTTTCATGGTTAATGGAACCGTCATACGTGGAGATTCCGCAGTACTGCTGGCCCCGGTGTTGAAGAAAATCAATGCCCTGGTAGATTTCCCCCGCACAGTCGTACTGGGAACAGAGACCGAACACGCCGCAATTTTCCTGAATAAAGTACATTTATTGAGCCGCCTTCTTACCCGATGTCGCCGTGGTAACCCTGAAGCGACCTGACACTGCCATGGCCCTTTCGAACCGCCGCTATACCCTTAACAGTCGCCACCGCCGCCGCCATTGTCGTTATATAAGGAATTTTGTACTTGATAGCCGCCTTCCTGATATAAGAATCGTCAAACTGGCTCATACTTCCGCTGGGAGTGTTTATAATAAGGTCTATCTCCTTGTTTTTAATTCCGTCAACTATATTTGGACGCCCCTCTTGCATTTTGAGTACGACCATGGATGGAATTCCGCGGTCGGCAAGGTACTGGTGGGTTCCCTGCGTGGCTTTCAGGGTAAAACCCAGGCGGTGAAATTCTGCCGCCACATCCAGGAGGGCCGGATTTTCCTTGTCATACACAGTGATAAGAACGACTCCGTTGTATGGCAACTGCTGACCCGCCGCTTCCTGGGCCTTGAAGAATGCCAGCCCGAAGGAATCGGCAAGCCCCAGCACCTCGCCGGTGGATCTCATTTCCGGACCCAGCAGCGGGTCCACCTCGGGAAACATGTTGAAGGGAAAGACCGACTCCTTCACGCCGAAATGGGGAATTTTTTTTCGCCGGAGGTCTCCGCTGTCCGCGATACGACCCCCCAGCATTATTCCAGTGGCAATCACGGCCATGGATATGTTGCATACCTTGGAGACAAGCGGCACGGTGCGGGAAGCGCGTGGATTGGCCTCGATGATATACACCATGTCATCGGCAATGGCGTACTGAATATTCATCAGCCCCTTGACTCGAAGGGCAACGGCGATTTTCCTTGTGTACTCGTATATCGTCTTGATGTGGCGGTGAGGAATGCTTATGGCGGGGATAACGCAGGCGGAATCTCCCGAATGGACGCCTGCCAGCTCAATATGCTCCATGACCGCGGGAACAAAGGCGTCGATCCCGTCGGCAATTGCATCCGCTTCAGCTTCGATTGCGTTTTCAAGAAACTTGTCTATCAGGACCGGGCGCTCCGGCGTAACCTCCACGGCGACGGCGAGATACCTCTTAAGCGCCTGCTCGTCATAGACAACCTCCATGCCCCGTCCTCCCAGGACATAGGAGGGCCTAACCATGAGAGGGTAGCCGATTCCTTCGGCCACGGCAATGGCTTCGTCTATGTTGCTGGCCATGCCCGAGGCGGGCTCCGGTATTCCCATACTGTCCATCATTTTCCTGAAACGGTCACGGTCCTCCGCAAGATCTATCATCTCCGGCGAAGTGCCGATTATATTCACTCCAGCGGCAGCCAGTTCATTTGCTATATTAAGGGGAGTCTGTCCCCCGAACTGAACTATAACACCATCGGGCTTTTCCCTCTCGTATATGCCGAGAACGTCTTCCACGGTAAGTGGATCGAAATAGAGGCGGTTGGAGGTGTCGTAATCCGTCGACACCGTTTCGGGATTGCAATTTATCATAACCGACTCGACACCGGCGTCGCGCAGGGCGAAGGCCGCGTGAACACAGCAGTAGTCAAACTCTATCCCCTGGCCGATGCGATTAGGGCCTCCTCCCAGAACAATGACCCTGCGCTTTCCGGGAGATAAAGCGGGGGCAACCGCGTCGCCTCCGTTATAGGTGGAAAAATAGTAACAGGCGTCCCGGACTCCGCTGACGGGGACCACATCCCATCCCTGCCTTATTCCCAGGGCCTCGCGCCTCTCCCTGATCCCTTTTTCCGGAACCCCCAGCAGCCGGGCGAGGTAACGGTCCGCGAACCCGTCTTTCTTCGCCCTCTCCAGCAGCCCGTCGGACAACCCCCCGGCGATAATTTCCTCCTCGAGTTCAACCAATTCAAGCATCTGCTCGATAAACCACCGCTTTATCCCGGTCTTTTGCACAAGCTCATCAACAGAGGCGCCCTTGCGCAGGGCCTCATACATCATGAACTGCCGTTCACTGGTGGGATTGTTCAAAAGACCCATCAACTCTTCCAGAGTGAGCCTGTTAAAGTCACGGGCGAAACCCAGCCCGTACCGGTTGATTTCCAGTGAACGTATCGCCTTCTGAAGAGCTTCCTTGTATGTCCGGCCGATGCTCATAACCTCGCCCACGGCGCGCATCTGCGTTCCCAGCACGTCTTCGGAGCCTGGAAACTTTTCGAAGGCCCATCGGGCGAACTTGACCACCACGTAATCACCGGAGGGCACATACCGGTCCAGCGTCCCCTCCTTCCACCAGTAAATCTCGTCAAGTGTCATTCCCGTGGCGAGCATTGCCGAAACGAAGGCTATGGGAAAGCCTGTCGCCTTCGAGGCCAGAGCCGAAGACCGGGAAGTTCTCGGATTGATCTCAATTACAACTATCCTTCCCGTGGCGGGATCGTGGGCGAATTGCACGTTGGTTCCGCCGATGACCTTAATTGCTTCGACAATGGAGTAGGCAAGGACCTGAAGGCGCTCCTGGAGCTCCCGCGAAATGGTCAGCATCGGCGCCGTGCAGAAAGAGTCGCCCGTGTGAACACCCATGGGATCAACGTTTTCTATAAAACAAACCGTGATCATCCGGTTTTTTGAATCCCTTACCACCTCCAGTTCCAGTTCTTCCCAGCCAAGGACCGACTCCTCCACCAGTATCTGCCCGATAAGGCTTGCCGCTATGCCTCTCCCCGCGATGGTTTGCAGTTCCTCCTGGTTGTAAACGAGCCCTCCTCCAGTTCCTCCCATGGTATAGGCGGGGCGGATCACAACGGGATATCCCAGATCTTCGGCGATGCCTTCGGCCTCCTCAACGGAGTAGGCAGGCCGGCTGCGCGGCATATCGATTCCCAACCGGTTCATTGTCTCCTTGAAGGCTATCCTGTCCTCTCCCTGCTCTATGGCTTCCACATTTACCCCGATAACCTCCACGCCGAATTCCTCGAGCACGCCCTTTCGGGACAGTTCTGCGGTCAGGTTCAATCCTGTCTGTCCGCCCAGGTTGGGAAGAATTGCTTCGGGGCGCTCCTTTTCGATTATTTCACGCAGCGAATGGAAGTTAAGGGGCTCTATGTAGGTATAGTCGGCCATGCCGGGATCAGTCATGATCGTCGCCGGATTCGAATTAACGAGGACAATTTCGTATCCCAGTGATCTAAGGGCCTTGCAGGCCTGGGTTCCAGAATAATCGAATTCACAGGCCTGGCCGATGATGATGGGGCCCGATCCGATGATCATGATTTTATTTATATCTGCGCGCGCCGGCATGGAGGGGTCCTTTCTCTTTTTCCTGTCTGTTTTTCCCCTTCGACTGAAATGATCTGCGGGATATATAGAAAAGTAGCCCTGCTCTGTCAAGAAACAAAAGCATGGCTTATTTCTGAAATGCGGGTACGGCGACGGCCGGTTTCCCGGCTTTGCGGCTGTTTACATGAAAGAACCGGAAGCCGATGCGAGAATAACCGCCTCAATGCCCGCCGCGGCAAATTCCAGGATGCCGCACTACTCCAGTGCCGTGTAACAAGGAATGATAGCGGATATGAATTGAAGTAGGAATAATTCCTTGCGTCAGTTAAAAAGTGACACGTTACCGGCGGCCTTCTCTGAGCTTCGCGAATTCCTTGAGAAGCTTTTCTTCCTTTTTGCTGAGATCCGTTGGTATTTCGACGGCAACACGGATGACCTGGTCTCCACGGCCGGAACCCCGGAGGTGTGGAACACCCTTGCCCTTCAGCCTGAAAAGGCGGCCATGTTGGGTCCCCTTGGGTATTTTGATTTTTTCTACCCCCTCCATGGTGGGTACTTCCACGTCGCCGCCCAGGACTGCCATGACCATCGGCACGGGAACATCGCAGAGAATATCATTACCCTCACGGTGGAAATACTCGTGAGGTTCCACGTTAATAAAAACGTAAAGATCGCCCCGGGGGCCTCCGTAAAGCCCCTCCTCGCCTTCACCGCGAAGCCTCAGACGGACTCCTGTTTCCACGCCCGGCGGAATCCTCACCTGCACCTTTTTCAAAACATTGTTTTTCCCCGCTCCACGGCATGACCGGCAGGGATTATCTATGACTCTCCCGGCTCCCCGGCAATTTGGACAGGTCGAGCTGACGCTGAAAAAGCCGCTTGACCGGGTTACCTGGCCGGACCCCCGGCAGGTTAAGCAAAAGGATGGTTCCGTGCCCGGAGCCGCGCCGCTTCCATCGCACTCATCGCAGCTTTCGAGGCGGCGGATTTCTATTTCCGTGGATATCCCGAAGACCGCCTCACTGAAAGAAATGGTCATGTCGTAACGAAGGTCGGCTCCGGAGCGGGGAGACGTTCTCGAATAGGTCCTTCTCGCCGAAAAACCGAATACGTCTTCAAAAATGTCGCCGAAACTTGAAAAAATGTCGTCGAAGCCCGAGAAGCCTCTGAAGCCGGTTCCGTTCAATCCTTCGTGGCCATACCTGTCGTATATGGCCCTTTTTTCCCGGTCCCTCAATACTTCGTAAGCTTCCGCGGCCTTTTTAAAGTTCTCTTCCGCCTCATGATCCCCCGGATTGCGGTCCGGATGGAACCTCAGGGCCTGCTTACGGTAATTCCTCTTTATTTCTTCTTCCGAAGCGTTCCTGTCGACGCCCAGTATTGAGTAGTAGTCCTCTTTCATGGTTTCCCTGGTAGAATTATCGTGGAGCGACCCCTCCTCAGCGGGGACGATCAGTTCATCTTTTCATCGTCGCCCGTAATCCGCCTCAGCACTTCATGGTAGCGTTCTTTCGTACGGGTTATTATATTATCCGGGAGCGCCGGAGCCGGCGGCTCCATGTTCCATCTCGACGACATAAGATAGTCACGGAGCACCTGTTTGTCAAAGCTGGCAGGCTTACCACCCGCTTCGAGATCCTCCACGGGCCAGAAGCGGGACGAGTCGGGCGTAAGCAGCTCGTCGATAAGAATAATACGTCCGTCCCTGACACCGAATTCCATCTTCGTGTCGGCAATTACGATGCCCGCCTTTTCCGCTATTTCAGAAGCCCTCTGATAGATCCGCAGGCTGATGTCGATAACTTCACGAGCCCGCTCAACACCTACAAGATCAACCATGTCCTCCCGGCTTATGGGTTCATCGTGCATTCCTCTGGCGGCCTTGGTAGAGGGAGTGAAAATCGGCTCTTCCAGGCGGTCGAACTCTTTTAACCCCCGAGGAAGATCAATGCCGGAAACGGGCCTTCCGCCGGAATAATCCTTCCATCCCGACCCGGCGAGGTATCCCCTGACAACACACTCAACCGGAAGAGGCTCCGCCCTGTGAACCAGCATGCTCCTGCCGCGGAGAATCTCCGAGTAGGGACGGCAGGCTTCGGGATAATCATCCACATTGGTCGTAATGAGGTGATTCTCGACTATTTCCTCCATGAGCCTGAACCAGTAGACTGACATTCGGGTCAGAACGGCCCCCTTGCCGGGTATGGGGTTCGGCATTACCACGTCGAAGGCCGAAACACGATCCGTTGCGACTATAAGCAGCCGGCCTTCCACCTGGTAAACATCTCGCACCTTGCCCCGGTTGACCAGGTCAAGCCCATCGAAACTGCTTTCCATGAGGCCCTCGTATTCCATGGAGTCCCTTTCCCTTATCCCCGCAAAAAGGGGTTGTTGGCTTTCTCGTGGCCGATGGTGGAAGTGGCCGACCTTCCGTAGTTATGGCCCGGCAGCACCACCGTGTCTTCGGGAAGGGTCAGCAGCCTTTCCTGTATGGAGCGAAGCATGACCGGCCATGATCCGCCGGGAAGATCGGACCTCCCCACCGCCTCGACAAAAAGCGTGTCCCCGGTAAACACATACCCGGGAACATAGAGGCACATGCCACCGGGCGAGTGGCCCGGGGTATGGAGGACCTTCAGATTGATGGAGCCTACCGATATGGTGTCCCCGTCCCTGACTGTTATGTCAGCCGGAGGCGAAGCCGACCCTCCGAACATTCTCAGCATCATGGCAGGCGTTGAAGCCAGCATGCCCGCGTCTCCCTCGTGTATTATGATCTGGGCTCCCGTGGCCTCTTTCATCTCCGCGTTGCCCCCGATGTGATCAACATGACCGTGGGTGTTGACAATATACCTTATGTCAAGGTTGTTGTTTTCAGCTTCCTTGACGATGGAATGAACATTGGACGCCGGATCTATGACCAGCGCCTCCCCTGTTTCCTCGTCTCCCAGAAGATAGGCGAAAACCACCATGGATCCCACCTGCATCTGTTTCACTATCATTCGTTCCTCCTCTGCTTCATCCTGTTTTCTCAATTTCTCAATACTTTCCCGCTGGAACGGGCACGGAATCGGAGCGGTTCAAATACCTTTTTTCCCCCGCAAAGTCAATTTTTTTGCCCCCACAGCTCAACAGTTCCTGACCATAACGGCTCCGAAGAAGCCGTCTGTCCCGTGGCGGTGGGGCGAAGTTCTGAAGAAGGAATCATCATCGATCATGCCGCCGTCAACTGGTGGCGGAGGTCTCACAAGCCTGAACTCATCGTTTTTAAAGAGAAAGTCTCTCACCACTTCCTCGTTTTCCTCAACGGATATGGTGCATACGGCATAAACAAGGACGCCTCCCGGTTTCAGGCGATCCGGGCAGGCCTGAAGCAGTTCCCGCTGAAGCCTTGCCATTTCCCGCGCGTTCTCCATGGAGACGAACCATCTTGCCTCCGGTTTGCGCCTGATCGTGCCCAGTCCGGAACAGGGGGCGTCCAGAAGAATGCGGTCGAAGCGCCCCTCCAGGCCGGGTTCGTGCTTATCGCGCCCGTCGGCTTTAACCCTTCTGATAATCGTCACCCCGGCGGCGCGTGCCAGCGCCTCCCCCTGGTCCAGCTTTCCCGGGTTTACGTCTACGGCCGTTATGGATCCTTCGTTCCCCATCATGGCCGCCATGTGGGCCGCCTTTATGCCAACGCCGGAGCACATGTCGAGTATCACCTCTCCGGGGCGGGGATCCACGAGAAAGGAAACCAGTTGGGAGGCCTCGTCCTGCGCCGTTAGATGCCCCCGCCGGGCAAGCCCGAGATCTCCCACCGGAAGCCCCCGCCTGCGTATAACCAGGCCGTCAGGCGACCATCGGGAACGTTCTGCTTCAAGGCCCTCCCCTGCAAGGTTTCGGATCGCCTCAGAGGGATCTGTTTTCAGGCGGTTCACGCGAACCGCCAGGGGCGGCACGCGGTTGTTCGCCTCGCAGAGGTTACGGGTTTCCTCCGGACCATATTCATTTATCCATTTTTCCACGAGCCACAGGGGGTGGGAGTGGTAACGGGACAGGCATTCCGCCGTTTCAATTTCACAAACCGGGAAAAGGCTTTCCTCCCCGCTTCGAATGACATTCCTGAGCAGGGCGTTCACAAGGCCCTGCCGCCCGGGGTAGCGGCGTTTCGCCAGCTTCACCGCTTCATTGACAGCCGCGTAGGAAGGCACGCGATCCATGCACAGAATCTGATAAAGGGCCACTCTGAGGATATTCCGAAGCCCCCTGTCCATCGCGGCGTGATCGCCCCTGTAGAAGCGCTCGATCACCCAGTCCAGCCGGTTTCTCATGCGAAGGACGCCGAAGGAAAGTTCCGTGAGCAGTCCACGGTCCTCGTCACGGGAGAAGGAAGCGCCGGAAAGCCTGTGGGCAAGGAGCGGTTCGAGAAATGACCTCTCCTCTTCCACCCGGCTGATGATATCCACGGCCGCGCTTCTTGGGTCCCGCGCAGTCATGAACCTTCAGGCCCCATGAGAACAATTCCGCCGAAAAAGGCCGTCACGCCCTCGTTGGTCCTGTCCGTGTCGGAAAGCACCAGGATGCCCGCCAGCCCCTCAGGAGCGCCAGATCGGAAGAGCGTCG
>JAQUQY010000012.1 GCA_028715865.1 Syntrophales bacterium | reverse complement strand
GTCCGTATGAAAGGGCGAAGGTGAAAAGCATAACCTGCGGCTGCATTACGATAACCACGAATACCAGAACAATCAAGACGAAGGTCATGAAGGGCTTTCGAGAAAAAAAGTTCAAGTCTTTGAAGCTGTAATACTTTACGCTGCTTACCATAAGGAGCGACAACGCTGTCATTCCGACCGAAACGGTGGGATTGGTAAAACCACCCGTTCCTCCGAGAAAATCCCAGAAAACGACAGCCGTTACAACCACGAGGGCCGCCGCCGGAATAGGAAGTCCGTTGAACACCCTGCTGTCCAATACTGACACCTGGATATTGAACCTCGCCAGCCGCATGGCTCCGCAGGCCACAAAAAGAAAAGCGACGATCCAGCCGGCCCTTCCATAGGGAGCGAGAGCCCACATATAGGCAAGAACCGCTGGAGCAACTCCAAAGGATACCAGGTCTGAAAGCGAATCATATTCCAGACCGAACCTGCTGGTAGTATTGGTAACGCGGGCTATTTTTCCGTCCAGCCCATCCAGCACAACAGCTATCATGATTAGGATCGCCGCTTTGGGGAAATTACCTCCAATAGAGTTAATAATGGAGTAAAAGCCGAAAAATAAACTAGCCGTTGTGAATAAATTAGGCAGAATGTAAATGCCTTTCTTCATGGTATCCCGTTCCATGTTTTTAAACCTTTTCATGACAGGTATCCTATCGTTGTTTCGCCAGCGGTTACCCTGTCTCCGGGGGACACGGTAATTTCCGTGTCAGGGGGGACACAAACCTCCAGGCGTGAACCAAACCGGATAAGGCCGAATCTCTCCCCTTTGCCGAGATTCGCGCCCTCAATTACCCAACAGACTATTCTACGGGCGACCAGACCCGCAATCTGAATCACCAGAATTTCTCTTCCGTCATCGGTTGTAAGCAGCAGCGAATTCCTCTCGTTCTCCTTTGAAGCCTTGTCCAAGTCGGCGGAAAAAAACTTTCCCGGATAATAATTGATATTTTTAACTAGTCCCGCGCAGGGTGAGCGGTTAACATGGACGTTAAAAACATTCATGAAGATGCTGATTTTCCTGAACCGCCCCGACAGGCCTCCCTCGTCTTCACCCTCTTCTATTTTCAATATCCGGCCATCAGCGGGAGACACCAGCCCTTTGACTTCATCGGGTATCTTCCTTTCAGGGTTTCGAAAAAACCACAGAACAAAAATCGCGGCGGCGGCGAAAAAAATACTCACTGCACAGAATGAAAACATTGCCGCGATGAAGCTCACCAGCACGAGAGGAACAACGAAGGTAAAGGCTTCCGGCACGATCGGAAATGTTCGGCTTTTCATGGCCCCTTGCTTTTCCTTTTCAAACTCTATTGCCTCCTCTCCGATTTCCGGCTCACTTAACTGATAGGTTCAATTACGGTAAATTAAATCTCTATTCCCGCATAAGACGATCTCAGGTAACGAGGCGCCAAGTGTAAATTCCCTATTCTACCACCAGTATTCATGTTTTTCAAACCAATATAACCGACAGACGACGCGTGTATAAATTTGCCGGCAGGCCCGGCAAAGTGAGCTCTTTCATTCAGTCTGTCTCTTATTGTGTCGGCGTACTCCTCAGCGCCATCGCCGACAAACATAACATCCCCGGCAATATCTTCTAAAAATAGTTCCGGCCTTACAACCTGCTCGCGGAGCATTAATTCCGGAACATTTCCGGGAACCGTACGGTAGAGAGCGGCATAAACCTCTCCCCGACGGGCATCCAGCATGGGACAGATTGGCATGGCGGACAGGGCGCAGTTCATGGAAAGGGCTTTCAGCGATGACACACCGACAACAGGTTTGCTTGAGGCCATGGCGAGTCCGCTGGCAGTGGCAATTCCTACCCTGACCCCCGTAAAAGAGCCCGGTCCGACCGTGCAGGCGAAAAGGTCTATATCACTCACCTTGAGCCGGGCATGAAAAAGAACATCTTTAATAGCGGGAAGAAGCGCCGCGCCATGCTGATTTCCGGTGTCCTTAAAAAACTCGACGACTACCTTATTGCCCTCCAAGAGAGCCAGGCTTAGAGCCCTCGAAGAAGTGTCGATAGCCAGGGTGATCATGTTCTAATCGCCCCATATTCTGACGATATCATTGTATGTTACCCAGAATATTAGAAGTATGAGAATAAAGAACCCTGCTGTCTGGGCCGCTTCACGGATTCTCACGTTCACCTCACGCCTTGTAACCAGCTCTACGGCAAAAAACAATAGATGTCCGCCGTCAAGAACGGGAATGGGCAGAAGATTCAGAACGCCAAGGTTAACGCTGAGAACGGCCATAAAGAATATAAAGGGTAATAATCCCTGCCTGGCCATGTCGCCGGACATTTTTGCTATCATTACCGGCCCCCCCAGCTCCCTGGGAGAAACAACTCTTTGAATTATTTTCGCGATCCCCAGGTAAGTTAGCTTTGTCCACCACCAAGTCTGTTCGGCTCCAGCAATTACGCTTCCTACGGGTCCCCGCCGTTGTTTGGCGGTTTCCGACGACATGGTCACACCAATGACATAGGTTTGCTCGGGCTCGCCGAAAATGTTTCTTGTTTCCTGGGCGCGGGGTGTTACGGTTACATGTAGCAATGTTCCATCGCGTTCAATGACAAGCAACAGTGACTTCCCGCCGCTTGATCGGATTGCCTCAGCCATTTCGTCCCAGTTCGTAATCGGTCTGCCGTCAATTTCCCTGACAATGTCTCCCTTTTCAATGCCAGCGACCTGGGCTGCACTTTCAGCCTGCACATCACCCAGGCGTGACGTGGGAACGGTTATCCCGAAACCGAAAATGACTGAAAAGGCAATAACTGCAAAAAGAAAATTACATATCGGTCCCGCCGCAACGATGGACATTTTCTTGAATACCGATTGGTTCAGAAATGACCTTCTCCGGTCTTCTTCAGAAAGCTCCAGGTCGTCGGATTCGCCCAGGAGCTTTACGTATCCACCCAGCGGTATGGCGGAAATCACGTATTCCGTTTCACCGTATTTCCTTCCAACCAGTCTGGGTCCAAAACCAAGGGAAAATTTAAGAACTCCCACGCCGGACCATTTCGCAACGAGGAAATGACCCAACTCATGGACAAAGATGAGAATCCCAAGAACAATAATTACTGAAATTATATTAATGCCGATCAATGTACTTAGCGCGTCCTTTCAGTGTTATTAAGGCTTTTTCGACTTTTCCGCTCCTGTTGCACTCCCTGCCATGATACAAGGCAGACCCCTTTGCTTCATCATGGTTCATGGAGACCCGCAATAACGAAGCTTTCTTTTCGAATACTATGAAGTTGCTCGTGTTACAAGACATTAACAAGCTCCTTCGACTTATCCCGTGCCCAGTGGTCAACTTCAATGATCTGTTCAATCGTTTTGGCTTCTTCCCATTTGTGAGTCTGGATTGTATCCTCGACAATGCGGGGAATATCCAGAAAACCAATTCGCTTCCCCAGGAAGGCTTCCACGGCTATCTCGTTGGAAGCGTTGAGAACCACAGGCGCAGTTCCACCCCTCCTGGCTGCTTCCAGCGCGAGCGCCAGGCAACGGAACTTATCAAGGTCAGGAGGAAAAAAAGAAAGGGAACCCATCCCGAAAAGATCCAACTCCGGAAGAAAAAGGGGTATTCTTCCAGGATAGGAAAGAGCATACGCAATTGGTATCTTCATGTCTGGAACGCCCATGTGAGCCAACAGTGCCCCGTCGTTGAAGGCAACCATGGAATGCACGATGCTTTGCGGATGAATAACTACATCAATTCTGTCCGCCCCAATTGAGAACAGCCGCATGGCTTCAATTACCTCGAGGCCTTTGTTCATCATAGTCGCTGAGTCTATGGTGATTTTGCTGCCCATTTCCCAGTTGGGATGCTTCAGGGCATCCGCCGGCGTCACCGAGGCCAGGTCATCGATGCTTTTTTTAAAAAAGGGACCCCCCGAAGCCGTGAGTATTAATTTCAAGACCTGCTCCCTCGGTCTGCCCTCAAGGCACTGAAAAAGAGCACTGTGCTCACTGTCAACTGGCAGGATCCTGACTCCGGCAGCCTCCGCCCTCGCGAGTACGAGTTCACCCGCCATGACGATTGTCTCCTTGTTGGCAAGGGCTACATCCTTACCTGAATCGATGGCCGCAAGGGTGGGCAAAAGCCCCGCCGCGCCCGACATGGCCGAAAGCACCATTTGAGACCCGGCCAGAGATGCCACTTCCCGGTATCCGTGGGGACCGAAAAGCACTTCCGTTCTCACTGAAGTATCAAGGCTCTTTTCCAGAGCGATGGCCGTCTCTTCGTCAATGACGGCTGCCGCCTCGGGCCGGAAACATTCGATTTGATCCTTGAGAAGAGTGATGTTACGAAAGGCCGCCAGACCGCTGACGGTAAATCGTGAAGGGTTTGCCGCTATGACTTCAAGGGCGCTCGTTCCGATTGATCCTGTGGAGCCAAGTATTGCGATGTTTTTCATATAGTCAGCACATATAGTTTATAATAGTAAACGAAGGGAGCCATAAAAATAAATGAATCCAACCTGTCCATTATTCCTCCGTGTCCCGGAATGATGGAACCGGAATCCTTTACCATGGAGGCACGTTTAACAACAGACTCTGAAAGGTCCCCAAGCTGACCCAGAATGCTGCCGAGTAAACCCATTACAAGGGCGTGGAGCGGACATAGTTCAGGCAGAAATATGAGTGAGTAGATCAGGCATCCAGCCATGCATCCCGCTATCCCTCCGAGGGCTCCCTCTACTGTCTTGCCGGCGCTTACTGCGGGAAGCAGTTTCCGACGTCCCAATGTGCGTCCGATATAAAAGGCAGTTACGTCGGTTGAAAAGGCCATGATGATCAGAAAGAAAACCCAGGCCTTCCCGCTGTCTTCGGCTCGTAGAAGAATGAAGAAGGACATCATGGCTGCTATGTAAAGAACACCGAAGATTGTGTTTCTTACACTTTTGAGATTGGTCGTAGGCTCCCCGCGCCTGTAGAGATACAGGCTGCACAGGGCAAGCGTGGAAAGTATAAAAGTGGCAAAAATGTGCGGCACGCCTCCCGTAAAGGCCGCCGCAACAATCAGAAGGGCAATTGCAATGGCCGGTATTTTATCTCCGGGACGCCCGACTCCAAAGACCATGTAAGTGTATTCCACCATAGCCGCGGCGACAACGGAGAAAATCAAGAAAAAAAATACAAGCTCCGAGCCATACCCGATAATAAGCAGAAGGAGTGGAACAGCAACCAGCGCGGTAAGCCAACGTTTCAGGTGAGCATCCATTCGTTTATCACTTCCTTGCCAACTGATCACTGGTCAGGCCGAAGCGACGTTCCCGTTTCTGGTAATCCAGAATTGCCTCTATGAAGGCTTCCCGTGAAAAATCAGGCCATAGTGTATCGGTAAAATATAGTTCCGTGTAAGCGAGCTGCCACAAAAGAAAGTTGCTGATTCTATATTCGCCGCTTGTCCTTATCAGGAGGTCGGGATCGGGCATTCCTGATGTGTAAAGGCAGTCGGCTATTATCTCCTTGGTTATATCGTCCGGCTTAAGGTGGCCTGACAAGCAACGCCCCGCTGCCTTTTTCACCGTTTCCAGAATTTCGTCACGCCCTCCGTAACTTAGAGCCAGCGTCAGTACCATAGCGCTGTTTCGGGATGTTGACTGGATAGTTTCCATTAGAACCTTCCTTACGCGATCGGGAAGATTGTTCGTGTTTCCTATCGTCTCCAGCCTGATTCCATTTTCGTTCAATCCGTCGATCTCCGACTTAAGGTAGGATTCAAGAAGCCTCATGAGCGCGTTGATCTCTCTCTTGGGTCGGGACCAGTTTTCAATGGAAAAGGAATATAGCGTTAGATACCTTATGCCCATCTCTCTCGCCGTTTCAACTACCCTCCTAACGGCATCGGCTCCCTTTTTGTGTCCGGTAAGCCTGCTGAGAGCGTGTTTCTTTGCCCACCTGCCGTTTCCGTCCATGATTACAGCCACGTGGATGGGGAGACGCTCCATATCGATTCTCTGCATATAGATCCCTATAACCACAAAATAATTAGATGTGTCACGCTATCACAGAGGGAGCCCCTTTACAACACAGACCTGGTCGATGAGCACCTTTAAAATATAAAAAAGAAGGGAACGGAGGTTCCCTTCTTCAGGCCTTAACATTTCGGAACTTGGCGTCCGTATAGTTATATCTCCATTATCTCGGCTTCTTTAGCGCTCAAAATTTCATCGGTCTTCTTAATGTAATCGTCGGTCACTTTCTGCACTTCGTCCTGTCTCGAGTGAAAGTCGTCTTCCGATATATCTCCGTCGCTCTTCAGTTTTTTCAGTTCGTTATTGGCGTCGCGACGGGAGTTGCGTATCTTGATACGGCATTCTTCTGCCATTTTTTTAACAACCTTAACCAGTTCCTTTCGACGCTCCTCCGTGAGAGGCGGAATACTGATTCTGATGATTTTCCCATCGTTTGATGGAAGAAGGCCTATCTCCGACTTCTGTATGGCTTTTTCAACTGTTCCAAGGGCGCTTTTATCCCATGGAGATATGACGATTGACTGACTGTCTGACACTGAGAGAGTCGCCATCTGGTTGAGGGGAGTCGACGTCCCGTAGTAATCAACCCTTATGCCGTCCAACAGAGACAGTGAAGCCCGGCCGGTTCTCACCCGACTAAGTGTCTTTTCAAAAAAAGCTATATTGTTTTTCATGTTTTCGTGTAATTCTTCAAAAATCAGTTCCGTCATTGTTCCTCCACTACTCGTGTTCCGACACTTTTTCCACAAGCAACATTCCTGATATTCCCCGTTTTTTCGAGATTAAAAACGATTATGGGAAGGTTGTTCTCCCGGCACAGGGACACGGCCGTGGCGTCCATAACCCTCAGGTTTCTCGCAAGCGCTTCCGTGTAGGTTACAGTATTGAACATTCTGGCGTCGCTGTGGAGTAGCGGATCCTTGTCATAAACGCCGTCAACTTTTGTAGCCTTGAGAAGCACGTTGGCCCTTATTTCAAGGGCTCGCAAAGCGGCCGCCGTGTCAGTGGTGAAGTAGGGATTTCCCGTTCCACCCGCAAATATTACAACCCGTCCCTGCTCTAGATGCTTGATGGCCCGTTCCCTTACAAATGGTTCCGCCACTTTCATCATCTCAATGGAGGACTGGACTCGTGCTGATATTCCATGGTTTTCAAATGTGTTGTGGAGGGCAATGCTATTCATGACCGTAGCGAGCATTCCCATGTAATCCGCCGCCGCCCTGTCTATTCCATGGGACGCCATTTCAACGCCGCGGTATATATTGCCGCCACCTATGACAATGCCTATTTCCACGTCCAGGTCTTTTACGGAAGCAACCTCGTCGGCTATGAAAGCCAGAACCTTCGGGTCGATTCCGAATACTTTTTCACCCAGGAGAGCCTCACCGCTCAACTTGAGAAGAATTCTTCCGTATCGCGCCTTCCCTGTCATGCAGGCCAACCTTCGCTTCCCTGAACGCCGTCAGCTATTGCCGGTCTTCACCGAGCTGGTATCTCTCAAAGCGCCGAACAACAATATTCTCGCCTGAACTTGCAATCAGACCGTTTACAACGTCCCGCACTGTCTTATCCGTGTCCTTTATGAATTTTTGATCCATAAGGCATACTTCTTCGTAATACTTTTTCAGCTTTCCCTCTATTATTCGGTCCAGTATTTTTTCAGGCTTGCCTTCAGCAAGGGCCTGGCTTCGGTATATTTCCCTTTCGCTTTCCATTTCCTTACCGGGAATTTCTTCGGGAGAAACGTATTTCGGGTTTGTAGCGGCAATCTGCATGGCCAGATCCTTCGCCATGGACTTGAAGTTATCCGTTTTGGCCACAAAATCCGTCTCACAGTTAACTTCTACAAGGACGCCGATGCGCCCTTCCATGTGAATATAGGAAGCGATGGCGCCCTCTTTCGCGGCCCGGGATGATCGCTTAGTCGCAGCTGACAAGCCCTTTTTTCTCAGGTATTCGACTGCCTTATCGAAATCACCGCCGGACTCCACCAGGGCTTCCTTGCAGTCCATCATTCCGGCATTAGTTTTGTCTCTCAATTCCTTGACTTTCGCTGCTGAAACGTTCAATGCTCCTGTACCTCCTCGATATTTTCCTCAATGTTCCCGGGTTCACCCTCATTGCCGCCCTCTTCTGAAAGTCCCTTCGTCTCAACACTTTCCGGCACGTCTATATCTTCCATGGGCTCATCCTTGTCGCTTTCCGCCTGAAGCCTTTCCTCAAGGCGGCGTTTTCCCTCTTCCACAGCGTCGGCCATCTTCGATGAAAAAAGTTTTATGGCCCTTATGGCGTCGTCATTGCCCGGAATTATGTAGTCTATATCGTCGGGATCACAGTTTGTATCGGTTATTGCAACTATGGGGATACCGAGCCTGCGACCCTCCCTTATGGCGATAATTTCGCGCCTGGGATCTATAACAAAAATGGCCCCGGGAAGACGATTCATGGAACGTATACCGCCAAGAACTTTCTGGAGCTTGTCACGTTCTTTCTGAAGCTTTGTTATTTCTTTCTTTGGAAAGGCATGAACGCTTTCGTCCATAAACATTTCATCAAGCTTGTTGAGGCGATCTATGCTCTTCCTTATGGTTGTGAAGTTGGTAAGCATGCCGCCGAGCCAACGCTGATTTACATATGGCATGCCGCACCTCTCTGCCTCGGCCTTGATCGACTCCTGTGCCTGGCGTTTTGTTCCCACAAAGAGAAGGTTTTTACCAGAGGCGACAGTATCCATAACAAACTCATACGCTATGTCAAAGAGTTGAACGGTCTGCTGAAGATCGACAATGTAAATTCCATTGCGGGCGCCGAAGATATAGGGTTTCATCTTCGGATTCCACCGGTTGGTCTGATGCCCGAAGTGGACACCGGATTCTAGAAGCATTTTCATTGAGACATGGGCCATCGTAATTCTCCTTTCGTTTTTACCCTCCACTTTCGTCACCTGGCTCCGGAACTTTTTAAAAAGCAACGCCGGAAACATCTGAAAGTGTGCGTAGTTAATTTCTCAAGGACGATGGAACTACCACAGGGTATTGAATTAATCAAGAAAAACCTTGTCGGCTGAACACTCCTTAGCTAAATGGCGCAATAATTCTTCCTTATGAACAACCCGTGAGTTTTCAGTTGTTTCGGTTGTTCGGTTATAGTATGAAAACTTCTAAATTTTATGGAAGCTTACTGATAAGGAGAGGGTGGAATGATCATTGGCGTACTAAAGGAAATAAAGGAGGCTGAGCACAGGGTCGCCCTTACGCCCGCCGGCGTGAGGTCACTCACGGCTGATAGTCACCAGGTTCTCGTGGAAAGAGGCGCCGGAACCGGGAGCTGCATCTCCGATGAAGAATACGTGAAAGAGGGAGCGCGTGTAGTAGAAGCAGGCGCCATTTACGAAACGGCGGGTCTTATAGTCAAGGTAAAGGAACCCCTTCCCGGAGAATGGCCTCTTTATCATAGAGGACAGATTCTCTTTACGTACCTCCATCTGGCCTCATCGGAAAAACTTACGAGGGGAATTGTTGAAACCGGTGTTACCGGTATCGCTTATGAAACGGTTCAAAACAGGGACGGTCGGCTTCCGCTTCTGACACCCATGAGCGAGGTGGCAGGACGCATGTCTATCCAGATGGCCATGCATTTTCTTGAAAAAAGCAATGGAGGCAGAGGGATCCTCCTCAGCGGCGTGCCCGGTGTTATGCCTGCCCAGGTGGTTATAATAGGCGCCGGAATCGCCGGATTCAATGCCGCAATGATTGCTTGCGGTCTGGGCGCAATGGTAACGATTCTTGACATTTCCTATGAGCGGCTTAAGTATATTGATGAAATTCTTCACGGAAGAGCCGTCACCCTGTTTTCCAGCCCTTACACCATTGAACAGTCTCTCAGTGATGCCGATCTTCTAATCGGCGCCGTTCTTGTGACAGGCGCCCGGGCTCCTGTTCTTGTGACGGAAAAAATGGTGTCCCGCATGAAACCAGGGTCGGTAATCATAGATATCTCCATCGACCAGGGGGGGTCAGTTGAAACAATCCGTCCCACCACTCACACGGAACCGCTATACACGGTGCATGGTGTACTCCACTGCGGTGTGACCAATATACCGTCCGCCGTACCAAGGACATCCACCTTCGCCCTGACAAACGCAACTTTGCCCTATATCAGGGAGATAGCGGGAAAAGGCCTTTACCGCGCAGCCATTGAAAATGACGCAATCGCCAGAGGAATAAATATCGTAGATGGGAAACTTACCCATCAGGCGATTGCCGAGACCTTCGACATGGGATGGGCGCCTTGGCAGGAGATGCTTGACCTGCAGAAATCCTGAAACTGCAATCTATTGAGGCTCCATTGCTCAATTTTCATTTCACCGGACATTACACTTATCGGCACTAAGATACAACGGACGGCACTTGTTACCCCTGCCCCGTGAAAGAGCCCTTTAAATATAACCGCTGGCCCTGAGATCGGACAGTGAAGGGATTCCTGTTCTTCCTCCCAGCCTTGTACTTACCCGGGCTGCCGCCCATGCGCCCATGTCGAGACACCTGGATGGATCCCGGTTTTTCAAAAGACCATAAATAAATCCCGCATGAAATACATCGCCGCACCCCGTAGTATCAATGGCTTTCACAGGATATGCGGGTTTTTCAATGATTTTGTCTTCCATGTGTGCCACATAACCTTTCGCGCCCAAGGTGACACAGGCAAGGGCGGGCCCTAATTCAAGAATCTTTCTGCAGGCTCCCTGGGGATCGTCCCCTCCAACGAGAGCCCTGGAAAAAGATTCAGAGGCAATATAGAAATCGGAAATCCGGGCCAGGTCCAGCATTCCGTCGCGCAGGGTGCCTGCGTCGACAACAACAGGAATTCCCTTTTTCTTTGCGGCACGAGCCCCGTGCAGGGCGGCATGAACAAAAAGACCATCAGTGTGAAAAATTCTCGAAATGCCGAGGGTTTCAACATCAACCTCTTCGGGGAGGACAGCCTCTCCCGTGGGCCGCCGCCAGAATATGGTACGTCTCCCATTTTCCGGTTCGGCTATGATAAAAGCAACCTGGGATGAACTCCCGGCTCTGATTACAAGGCCATCAGTAACCACACCTTCGGAACGCATGGATTCTTCAATCTGCCTTCCAAAGGAGTCATCACCGGCCAGGCCGCTGAAGAAGCACGAAATCCCCCATCGCGTCAGCGCCACTAGAGCAGTCGCCACCGGGCCGCCGCCCTGAATAATCATTTCAGAGATTTCGCATTTCGAATCCGGCCCAGGATATGTACTTGCCGTACCGATGTTGTCAAGCGAGCATTGTCCAAGGCCGAATACGTCAATCCCTGTTTCAGACATGACCATTAATTATTGCGCAGTGTTTTGCCGATGCATAAACCGCCAGTCGAAGGGCGGGTTCGCGGGACGCCAGGTTAAACCCGCCAGTCTGTTCTTCAGCCGGCACTTTCATTTTCTTAAAAATGCCCTCAGGCTACGTTCCGCCGCTTTTGAAAAAAAGCAGTGACAGACGAAAGCCTCGACTGGATATCATGGTCCAGGCGCTCCATTTCCTTCCCCCAGGAATCGATGGCTTCCATGGCCAAGCGACTCACCTCATCCTTCATGTTCTCCATGAAGGACCGTTCCCAGGCAGCAATTATTTTCCTGAACCGGTTATTAAAGCGCCAGCCAAGAAAGCAGGAAATGAGTATCAAGCTTCCCATGGCCGCCAGTCCACGTGGGGTAAAGAAAGAAACCACAATTAGGGCTGCCGTGCGAAGTCCCGAAAAAAATCCTGGTTCGGCGAAAAAGGCTTTCCAGGCATCTTCCCCAGGCAACACAAGGAAGAATACAAGAACCAGGAAACCATATATAAGGTACTGATAATACCTGAATATCCTCGATGGCCCTACAGACGGTGACCTGCCGGCATCACTGAATATTCCGGCCAAGCCACTCTCAAAGCCTGCCACGGCTGAGTCAGCGCTGGTAGAAGGATATATCTCTTCCGGGATGGAGGATAAGGCTAAGCGCCTGTAAAGATCAGCTTTAATACGCTCCTCCCTTACCTCCAGGTAACGCGCGATGCTTGCTGAAAGGTCGGCCGTGGCCCTGGATCGCAAGGCCGCAATTTTTTCCGGCTCTCCCGCAACTACTCCCCGAAAGCGTCCGGCGAGGGCGGCTATTATACGACCGGGTCCTACAAGATCTTCACCGACGGCAAGCCTGGAGGCAAGGCTATGGTTCATCATCGCCTCGATCCATGGCGCCGACCTTAAGGACAGTTCATCGATCGCCCTGCCCCTTTCCTTGTCACTCATTGATGATCCCGCCCGAATCATGCCTCTGATACCTTCCAGGATCTGCCGCTCTCGTTCAAGAGCCCGGAAAACCGGCTCCAGTTCCGCGTCTATATTGGCCGCCTTGATTCGCTTAACTTCCTTGATTTCCCTGGTGCGCATTATTTCTCTTTTCAACATAGCGAACTGGTTCCAGGGTTCACGGTCATTTCCTTCAAGTGATTGTTCCGCCGAGATGTGGTACATAACCGGATCTTCAATGCCTGAATTCTTTAAATGGCCTTCGAGGCTGTCCATAACCTTCATTAAATGCTCTTTTCCGATGGGCGAAAGGCCGTCTTCGAAAAAGAGGTCTGCCTTGTTCACGACAAAATAGCAGTTCCGGCGATCCTTTGGCAAATCTCTCAGGAAATCATAGAATCGGCCGTCGGCATATTTCTCCGGCGAAAGAACCCATATCAGCATGTCCATGGCATCGAGAAAGTTTACTACCATTTCCCTGTGTGTTCCTTCGATACTGTCATAATCGGGAAGGTCACAAAGCACAACATGGCGTGCTTCCGATGCCTCGTGGGCATACTCTCGCCATGGCAGAGGTGTTTTTTCGAACAGTTCAGGAATTGAAACCTCGACATGACGGTATACAAGAACGGAATCTGTATGGGGGCGCCGATGACTCGTGGAAGCGATATTTTCCCTGGCCAGCGCGTTCATTACCGTGGACTTGCCTACGCCTGTGCCTCCTATAATGCCGATGGTAAGAATATTGTCTCCCATGCTTTCAAGCTTCTTGCGGGTGCCCGCAAGAATTTCACCGAGCTCCCGGCGTTCCTGCGTCGGCACAAAAAGGAGAGGTATATCGCCAATAAGAAGATTTTCAAGTTCCATCATGTCCTGACTCATCAGTGAGGCTTCTCTCTTCATGTCTCGCCCTCCAGAGCTTCTTTCACTTTGAGCAGGCTAGACCAGGCACCAGCGTGCGCCAGGTGGGACTCAAGGACAGTTACATAGCGCTCTTTCTGTTCTTCGAAAATCGACCGGATACCCTCCTGGTAAAGGGAGTTCATTTCACGGTTTATAGAGCGAAGCTCCCTGTAAATGAAAAGCTCAACGGACCCCTTCGTAATGAAGGGTGCCAGAACGGTATCGAAGGCCAGCTCCAGAAGGGCTAGACCTCCGCCCAGTACGGTCTGGAAAGAAATAATGGCTGCTCCCCAGATCAGGGATGTCGAGTATATTCCAAGTCGCTTGCTTTTCGGCAGACCCGCCTCGAGATCACGAATTGTAGCTTCGAGCCATTTGGCCAGCTTCTCCTGTTCCTCCAGTATCCGGGCCTCAAGCTCATCTTCTTTCAGGGGCAGATCCTTGTTTCGAAGGGCTTTAAACAGGGGTGATTCGGTAGAGGAAGGAGACAAAGTTTCAAGAATCAGAAGGTTCAATCTATCCATGGCCGCGTGTATAGGCCAGTTATTAACTTTCTCACGCGCTTTCAGAAAGTCCTCCCTCACGCCTCCCGCAGATTCCGGACCTACTATCCCAAGAACCCGGAGTGGCGATTTTATAATGGACATGATATAACGCCTCGGTTTCGCAAGAACGTCATAGGCGCTGAATATTTGACCAAGCTGTTTTTTTAGCGCCGAAAGGTTCCTCCTGTCCTGGCGTGAGGCCATTTCCTCCAGCAGCTTCTCAGACGTAGAGCCGACAAGTGCATCCAGTTCCTTCAACCATGACCTTGCCGCCTTTTCTTCGCTTTCCGCTGAGGACAGCAGACGATCGGTTTTTTCAACCAGCCCTTCCCGGATTCGACTAAGATCATCCCTCCTGACGGAATTAAGCGCCGAAGGGGAGCAATCACGCATAATACCGTCAACACATAATCGAACCGCGGACATGAAGGTCTCTCCCGAGAGCTCGGAACTGTTCATGAAGGGTATCCTGAAAAAACGGTCTCCCCGAATCGACAGCCCGCGATCCCTGAACAGAGTCACCAGTTCGTCATCAGTCTGTCTGTAATCAGCCTTGTTAAAAACTATATAGTAAGGCTTTCCTTCACTGTCCATCCTGCAAAGAAGGCGTGATGGCATGTCATCGGCATATTTTTCCTGGCTGGCAACGAATATAACAACATGGGAAAGAAGATACAGGGCTTCCGCTATGCCTCTATGTTGGCGCTCCACAG
>JAQUQY010000011.1 GCA_028715865.1 Syntrophales bacterium | reverse complement strand
TCTTCGGTTGATTGCCGTACGCATAGCGGCCCTGATGGTCGATAGAGCTGAATGACGTGGAGAGGTCGTAGACATCCATGAAAGCGCAGGGACCATAGTCGATCGTTTCACCGCTTAGAGCCATATTATCGGTGTTCATGACTCCGTGGATAAAGCCCACCTGCTGCCATTGTGCCACCAGGGAAGCCTGGCCTTTCATTACTTCCTGAATCAAAGCGAGGTAGGGATTATCCGCAGACGCCATCTCCGGAAAATGGCGCTTAAGCGTGTAATCGGCAAGTATTCTAAGATCGTCGACTTTGCCGGATGCCGCCAGATATTGAAATGTTCCGACTCGCAGGTGACTGGCAGTCACGCGGGTCAGGACTGCTCCAGGCAGTGCTGTTTCGCGGAATACGGGCTCGCCTGTTGTCACCACCGCGAGGCTGCGGCTGGTTGGGATTCCAAGAGCGTGGAGCGCTTCACTGATCATGTATTCGCGAAGCATCGGCCCAAGCGCGGCACGGCCGTCGCCCTGGCGGGAGAAAGGCGTCTGGCCTGACCCCTTGAGCTGAATATCGAAACGATCGCCGGCAGGGGTGATATGCTCTCCAAGCAGGATGGCTCTGCCATCACCCAGCATGGTGAAATAACCAAACTGATGACCCGCGTAGGCCTGGGCAAGGGGCGCCGACCCTTCAGGGAGTTTATTGCCCGAAAGAACCGCGACGCCTTCGTCGCTTCGCAGCGCCTCTACATTCAAACCCAGGGATTCGGCCAGGGAACGGTTGAGAATAGTCAGGGCCGGTGATCGTACCGGAACGGGACTTAAAAGGACATACAGTGAATCGGGCAAGCGGGCGTAGCTGTTGTCAAAATTCCATCCGACCTTTTTATTATCTTTGAGTTCCCTGGTTTGCATCTATCTCCGAAAGGGGGGGCATCCTCTGCTGTTTGAAGATCATGGTCGATATTATATCGTAAATTTAACAAGCCTTGCATACAAGTCATGCAAGTCATGTCGAAACTGCCCTCGAAATCCAAATCATTGTTCTACCCAGCCCATCACCATGTACCAAAAAACAGCGGTATCAGCGACCCCTCAAAAAAGAAACGAAAAAGAAGCAGACCTGCTACAAATGAGGCGACCGCAAGAATGCGGTTCATGGGCCTGAAATTAATCATGAACAGAAACAGCACCAACATCCCGAATACAATACAGAAGGGACAGTAGACGTCGTTGACGATCTGAAAGCGGACAAGAAGAACTTCGCCACCGAGCGCGCCGGAAAGCAGCATGGTTCTCGACTGGTCAACGAAAAATCTCTTCCGGGACAGGAAGGGAACATTGAGAACCAGGAGCGCTCCCATCAGAAAAATGCCCACGAGGACAAGATCCACGCCGAATAGGGTTCCATGGAGATAGGAGCAGGCAGTGTCGCAGATATCGTAGAATATTCCCAGGGCAATCCCGAGGATGGGAAGAGAAATGTTAAGTCTCTTTCTGATATTGGTCAGGTTCATCATCTCCGATTATTTCTTTTTCTGGGTTCATTGTGTCCGCAAGCGCCTCAATAGCATCGATTATTGATTTGGGACCCGTAAAGGTTTTCGACTCTCCGTCCCTTACAATAACCACGCTCGGTGTCCTGCGGATACCGTCTCCGCTGATAAGTTCTTTTAGGCGAGGATAAAGGACTTCCACGTCAAAGGTCTCGTAGGCCACGGCATTCTCATTAAATAAAGCGGACAGGGAATCTTCCGTCATTGTGTCGCGTCGCGCCGCGGCATCAAAGAGGAGCGCCCTGACGGCAAGAGCCCGCTCAAGCGTGTTTTCAGTCTTCAGAGCGTAAAAATAATAATGAACGTAGAGCAAGGCTGCTCCACCTGCCGGAATATCCACAAACAAGAGCCGAATTGCCTTATTTTCAACCAGATCGAGAAGAAGAGGTTCGATCCGCGGCTCCAGGAACTGGCAGGGCGGGCAGAAGTAGCTCGAATAGAGACGGATTTCAACGGGGCCTTCTCCATAGGTGGTGAAGGGTGATTTTTCGCCCCCCGCTGTTGCCGGCGCAAGGACAATCAAAGATGATATAATAAGGAATGCTACGGAGAATGTAATTCTTTTTACCATTGATTATTATCCCCTTTATAATTAACGCTGGTTTGTTTTTTAAAGCTTTCCCTTCGAACTTTTCTCACAAGACTACGCTCTTTTCGCTTCGGCCTCAATTTCATTGGGATAGTACTTCCGCCTGAAATAAAGCGCCACCTGCACCAGGCCGATGAGCACGGGCACTTCAACCAGCGGGCCTATCACCGTGGCGAAGGCAATGGCAGAGTGGACTCCGAAGACCGCCACGGCCACGGCGATGGCCAGCTCGAAGTCGTTGCTCGCCGCCGTGAGCGAAACCGTGGTGTTCTGGGGATAATCCGATTGTATCCAGGAGGACTTGGCCATGAAAAAGGTGACAAAGAACATGATCACGAAATAGAGCGCCAAGGGGATGGCCACTCGAATGACATCGAGGGGCAGCGTCACTATCTGTTCGCCCTTCGACGAGAACATGACCACCACGGTGAAAAGCAGGGCGATGAGTGTGATCGGCGAAATTCGGGGCAGATATCGTGTAGTATACCATTCCTCTCCCCTGGTTCGCAAGGCGATGACGCGGCTGAGAAATCCCGCCGCCATGGGAGTGCCCAGGAAAATGAGAACAATCACGGCGATCTCCCAGACGCCGATATCCACCGTCACAGCGTCCAGGCCGAAGAAGGGCGGCAGAAAGGCCAGGAATATCCAGGCATATACGCCGTAAAAGAGTACCTGGAAGATGGCGTTGAAGGCCACCAGGCCCGCCACGAGATCGGAATCCCCCTTCGCAAGGTCATTCCAGACCAGGACCATGGCGATGCACCGGGCCAGGCCCACCAGGATGAGGCCTACGGCGTACTCAGGCTTGTCATAAAGAAAAACGACGGCCAGGGCGAACATGATCACGGGCCCCACGACCCAGTTCTGAAAGAGCGAAAGGGCCAGGACCCGGACATGGCGGAAGACGGTCCAGAGCTTTTCGTAGCGAACCTTTGCCAGGGGCGGGTACATCATGAGAATCAGCCCGACGGCGATGGGAAGAGGAGCCGGCCCGATCTTGACCTTGTCGATCAGTTCGGCGGCGCCGGGATAGATGTAGCCCACCAGGACGCCGAAGACCATGGCCAGAAAAATCCACAGCGTCAGAAACCGGTCAAGCAGTGAGAGCTGCTTCGTTACCGATGCCGACATGAATCATACCTCCTCATCCAGTATCATCACAAAATCCTTTATTTCGTCCCGTACCCGGCGGTAGTGGCCCAGGGCTTCCTCTTCGTTCCGAGCGTCCGCAGCCAGCCGGGGCGGGTCGTCAAATCCCCGGTGCATGACCTTCGTGGGTCCCGGGAAAAATGGGCAGCTTTCGTGGGCGTCGCCGCAGAGGGTAATCACCATATCCCAGGTCATCGAGGGAAGATCGTCCATAGTCTTTGACCGGTTATGGGACATGTCGATTCCGACTTCCGCCATGGCGGCCACGGCCCGGGGATCGAGACCCTTCGCGATGGTACCCGCCGAATGGGCCTCGAAGCTGTCTCCCTTGAGGTGATTGGTCCAGGACTCGGCCATCTGGCTCCGGCAGGAATTGCCCGTACACAGGAAGAGGACTTTCTTTTTGTAAGCCGCCATATCAACTCCTAATTTGTATACAACTCAGTCCCTTGCGAACAAAAGCAGCACAATGCAATGCAGGGCGCCTCGCCCCCCGGCCCGGATCAACCCGCCTTTACACAGTTTTTCACTTCATCGATTTGGTCCCGTTCAAGGTCGAAACTGTGCGTTTTAACTATGCCTAGTTCTGTGATTATCACGTACCTGTGTGGCTCAATCCCGGCATGGTCGAGAATCGCCTTCGCGCACCCCACCGGACAGCCGTCAATGGCCACCAGAACAGGCACATCTTTCGCAGACTGGACGAATCCCGAAAGATGACCGCCAATGCCCACAAGACAGAACATTTTGCCGAAACCCTCACGGTCAAGTTCCAGAACAGCCTGGTTAGAAAGCTGCCCCACGTTGGAACCCCCTGAACAGGCGAGCAGCATTACCTCTTTTCCACCCTCACAACAGGAATCATCCATGTGATAATCCTCTCTGTAATTATTTTTTGAGCCATGACGCTATTTCGTCCTTAACGGGAATCTTTCCCACGGACTTGACTTCGCCGTCCACTACAACCGCCGGCGTTCCGAAGACGCCGTAGGAAGCGATGTCCATGGCGCCGGTAACCTTCTCCACAGTGGCATCAACGCCCGTCTCGGCGACGGCTTCCCTGACGGCGGCCTCAACGGCCTGGCACTTCTTGCATCCAGGTCCAAGTACCTTGATATTCATTTCATTATCTCCTTTCCCACTATCTTGTGGAGCGGCATCCAACTCGTCTGCCCCGTTTATGTCACAATCGCCCCATATATCATTCCCGCCGTGGTGGACATAACCACCACGATAGCGATGTAGGTCAGTGTTTTTTTCACTCCCAGCACGCCGGCTATAACGAGCATGTTGGGAAGTGACACCGCCGGGCCCGCCAGCAGGAGCGCCAGGGCCGGACCCTTGCCCATGCCGGCCCCCAGGAGTCCCTGCAGTATGGGAATCTCCGTGAGTGTCGCGAAATACATGACCGACCCCGCCAGGGCGGCAAAGAAATTCGCCGCCAGCGAGTTGCCTCCAACCAGCGCGGCGATGTAGTGTTCCGGAATCAGCGCCGGGTGACCGGGCCTTCCCAGGAGAAACCCCGCCACGAGCACACCAATGGCCAGCAGGGGCGCGATCTGCTTCGTGAAGTCCCAGGTGCTGTCAACCCAGGCATGTATTTCGTCCCGGGCGAACCAGCTTTTGAGCATGATGACCAGTATCACCAGGAGCCCCACCGTAAGATACCACTTGACAGAGAAGATGGCCTGCCAGAGAGCGGCGTCGCCGGGACCCGGTTTTGCGAATGCGGCAAATACCAGTATCATCACCATCACCAGCAGGAACAGCCCATTCTGGACAAGGCCGCGTCCCCTGTCCTCCTCGTCGGGAAGATGCAGGGCACCGGCAGTGCGCTTCGCTTCGTCCTTGCGGAAAATGAAAGCCATGAGAAGCCCCGTGATGAGAGCGAAGAAAACGGCGCCCAGGGCCCGTGCCAGGCCGAGCTGCCACCCCAGGACCCTCGCCGTGAGCACAATGGCAAGGACGTTGATGGCCGGGCCGGAATAGAGAAACGCCGTGGCGGGACCGATGCCGGCGCCCCGGGTGTAGATGCCGGCGAAGAGAGGGAGCACCGTGCAGGAGCAGACGGCAAGCACCGATCCGGAGACGGACGCCACCGAGTAGGACAGTATTTTTCGTGCCTGGGCGCCGAAATACTTGAGTACCGATGCCTGGGACACAAAGACGGCGATGGCCCCGGCAATGAAGAAAGCTGGAATGAGACATGTGAGGACGTGCTCCCGGGCATATTCCTGCAACATAAGGAAGGCCTCCCGGCCCGCCTGCCCCACCGTGGCTGACGACCAGGGCACAAAATAGGCGGCCATGAAAATGGCCACAATCCAGAACAGTTTTGTTCTCTCCTTCATTTCGCTCATGGGCGCTCTCTTCTGTGAAACCTGCCTCTGTCAGATCACCGGCGGCATATGGCTTCCCGGTCAACTTGGGGAAGCCTCGCCATGAATCGCTCCAGTTCGGGGTCATCATCGAGCCAGCCCCGAAGGTTTTCCAGGAGTGCCGCCGCGTATGGGTTGTCGCTGCCGTCGGAAAGCCGATAGTTGACCCAAAGACCGTCCTTGGAAAAATCTATCAGCCTGACCTCCTCGAGTAGCTTCAGGTGCTTGCTCACCGTTGACTGGGCGATCCCCAGAAGTTCCTGTATCTCGCAGACGCAGAGAACGCGGTTTTGCAACAGCTTGATGATCCTGACACGGTTCGGGTCGGACAGAGCCTTCATGACCTTAATGAAATCCCTCATGGAAGCCTCCATATATTTATACATGTGAATATATGGATCGACTTGACCTGTGTCAACAAAAAAATAGAAATATCTTTATAATTTATTATATTCCGTCAGGTAGGACAGTCTGCCGAAAGGATCCATAGTAAAGGGGAGGTCTCTTCCAGTGTTATATAGCGAATCATTGCAAATGATTTTACCTCGAGCTTCTATGCAACTCATCACATGCATCCCGAATTAATTCATCTATGCCCTGATGGTTCCTGTATTGTGCAATGCCTATAAGGGGAATCACTCCCGGAATTTTTTCCCGGAGAATCTTTTCCCGGATATTGTCAGCCGCCATGGAAGCTTCATGAATTGTTGTCTCAGGCATTATAACGGCAAGCCTACCCGCGCCATAAGCAAAGGCGAGGTTAGCGCCGCCTCCCGGACAATCATCGACAATGCCCGCTACGGCAGGCATGGTATTTTCATCGATACTTCCTTCCATCCCCTCATCGTCCCGTCCGCGCGGGGATGTATCGATAAAAATCAACGACAGATCGTTGCCATACCTCCTTGATCTCGCTATTTCCTCTTCCAGCCTGAGGTAGAAATAGTCCGTGTTGTAAAAACCCGTAACAGAATCGATAATAGGCCGATCTCGCAGATCCCTCCTGCGCCGTGCTATCGTTTCCCGTCCGGTCTGTTCCATGATATCCCTCATCATGTCAGGATAGCCCATAAATCCTCCTTGCTGTCCTGGAATGTCCTTTGACCGCCACGGCTTCCCCGTTGAGCGGCATTCCAGTTGCATACCATTATTTCCCTTTAAAGTCGGCTTCTCTCCTCTCTATGAAGGACATGACCCCTTCTCTGGCGTCATCACTTTCCATTATGGGCAAAAGGTCGGGCATGAGCCGCGCGATGGCTTCTTTCACTCCATGAACACGGGAAATACGGGATGATTTCAAAGCAGCCATGACGCCAAGGGGAGCCCGTTTTGAAATCTGGACAGCCAGTTCAACGGCACGGTCAAGCTCCTTGCCTGGTTCGGCAAGCTCCTGCACAAGTCCCATGCGGTAGGCCTCCTCTCCGGTGATTTCGTCTCCGGTCAGAAGATACCTCATGGCGTTGCCCCATCCGATCTCTTCAAACAATCTCACCGTGCCGCCTCCAACAGGATAGATTCCCCTTTTAACCTCAAGAAGAGCTATGCGGGCATCTTTGGATGCCACTCGAATATCCTGGGCGAGAAGAAGTTCGAACCCTATAGTGTAGCACCTGCCTCGTATAGCCATGACCACGGGTTTGCGGCACCTTGAATCCTCATCGAGACCCAGGGGATGAATGGATCCTTCGGGTATTTTCCACTCTCCGCTAGCGAAAACAGCGGCCCATTTGTCAAGCTCGAGCCCCGAGGTGAAGTCTTTCCCCTCGGCGTACAGTACACCGCACCTCATCTCGGGATTGCCGTCCAGTTCGCCGTAGGCGTATGCAAGCTCTTCGTACATTACAAGATCAAAGGCGTTTAGCTTTTCAGGACGGTTAAGCCCCATAAGCAACACGTGACCTTTCTTTTCGACATTGATTCTCGTGTAGTTCATAATTGATTGCCCCCGTTACAAAACATTATAATTGTTGACTTATTAAATCATTTGCCTTTAATGCCGGCCATTATTTTGGCATCTTCTTTGAATTTATCGATTTTTTCCGCCAGGGCCTGCTGAATGATGATTCTCTGGGCCTGTGGAGAACCGGCGCCGTGTGTTGATTCTATGGGAACTACCGAGCCCTGGCCCGTCAGATACTCAACCAGACGGGCCATGCGAAGCCTGTTCTCAGTGGGAACATCGTCCTTTCCCTTGAAATACTTTTCCACCATATCGCCTATTTTACCGTGCCTGAAGTCAGCGGCGGCGGGTGGTGTGCAGACTAATCCCCCGGTGATGTCGGCAGCCGTGTAAGTGCCCTCCCATATCGCGTTAACGCCCTGGAGCTTGGCTATGTTTACATAAAGCTGGTCGGGCATGAATACCCCGGAGGCGCTTTTTTCCCCTGTGTAGATCGATGCCAGGGCACAGCCGAAAGACATCTCGCTCTGGAAATACAGTTCAGCCAGCTTTTCGGTGATGTGGCGGGCACGGCCTACTCCATTGTATTCGGCGGCAACGGCGGAGGCCCCAATGAGCAGGTCCCGGTGCCCGGCCTTGCAACTTGATGTGTTAAGACGCTGAAGGTCGGCAAAACGACTCACCAGGCTTCCGGCGTACGCGTATTCTCCGCACATGAACAGACGCTCCCGAGGCACAAATACATTGTCGAAGATCACGTGAGTTGAACCGTGAACACCGTACATGGCGTTGCCGTAGTCCATTTCATCGCCCACAAGACGCCTCATGTTCGGGGCGGGCGCCTCGGCTATATGCAGAACACCCTTCGCGTCACTGGGGACGGCAAAACTTACGGCGTAACTCTTGTCTTCTTCACTCAGGGCCGTACAGGGCATAACCACAATTTCGTTGGATATGGCGGCCCCTGAAATGCTTGCCTTGGCGCCCCTGACGACAACACCGTCAGGCCTCTCTTCGACTACGCGCAGATACAGGTCCGGGTCAGTCTGTTTATGAGGACTCAAGCCCCGGTCTCCCTTGACGTCCATCATGGCCCCGGAGACGGCCAGGTCCTTTTCCTGAACATTCCGGAGAAACGTGAGCAGACGACTGTGGTAATCAGTTCCCAGGTCCCGATCCATTTCAAAGGTCGTGGCATATAGTGAATTCAGGGCGCCTGTACCGACGCATCGGGCGCCTATGCAAGCACCGTGCTTGTGCACCAGGAATCGTGAGAGCCTGAAACGGCTCCTCAGATCTTCCTGTGTCTGGTGGATATGAAGAAAACGGCTGACCTTTGCGTCGATAAAGGGGGAGCGGGTCGTAAAAAACCCGTCATCCCCGTCATTTTCGGTAAAATCATAGACCATCGCTATAGCATCCATGGCCGGCCTGAAACATGGATGCTCCCATAGATCGCCGACTTTCTCACCGTAGGAATAGAGCTCCGTCTTAAGGCTCCTTATGCTTTCGATGTAGCTTTTCTTAGATCTCAATGCCATGATTAAGTCTCCTTCAATCTTTATTGCTTACAAATAACACATAACAGAATAAATGGTTAACCTTCACAATATCAGCGCAACCGTACCTGATATCCTGTCGTCATACTTTCTTATAAAATCGCCCTGAGGCTTTGCCGGTCCACCGCGCCTTTATGACGAGTTTCTTGCTATCTGATTGCCCGCCAAAGGAATTACTTACCCTCGACGGCGAATATGATACCATCGGCAAGAAGATCCGTTATTTCATCATTCGAAAATCCATAATCGGAAAGCACTGAAACTGTATCCCGAGCCGGATGCCTGAAGCCATGGCTGATTTCCGGAACCGTGCGGCTGAAACGGGGAGCCGGAGCGGGCTGCAGAACTCCGTCAACTGTCACGAAAGTCTTGCGGGCCCTGTTGTGGGGATGTTCTGGAGCCTCGTTGATGGAAAGCACCGGCGCGAAGCACGCGTCGGACCCCTCCATAATGGCGCACCATTCGTCCCTGGTTTTCGTTTTGAAAACTCTTATGGTTTCCTCTTTGTATTCGGGCCACCTTGAATAGTCCATCTGTGGATCGAAGCGCCCGGGATCCAGGCCTGCCAGCCTCACGAATTCGTCGTGAAAATGCGGTTCGATGGGACCGATGGATATCCATTTGCCGTCCTTTGTTTCGTAAGAATCGTAGAAGTGAGAGCCGCTGTCCAGGAAATTGGCGCCCCTTTCCTCGAAAAACATCCCCATTTCGCGCAGGCTGAAAAACATCGCCATCAGTACAGCCGAACCGTCCAGCATGGCAGCGTCAACCACCTGGCCCTTGCCGGATTTCATGGCTTCCAGAACGCCGCACAAGATGCCGAAGGCAAGCAGCATGCCGCCGCCCCCGAAATCGCCCACCAGGTTCAGCGGAGGAACGGGACCGCTACCCTTACGGCCGATGGCGTGCAAGGCCCCTGACATGGATATATAGTTGATGTCATGACCCGCGGCACCGGCAAGCGGACCCTCCTGGCCCCATCCCGTCATTCGGCCATAAACCAGCTTAGGGTTTCGTTCCATGCAATGCTGCGGCCCGATGCCGAGGCGTTCAGTCACTCCGGGACGGAAACCCTCGATAAAAGCGTCAGCCCTCTCACATAGCCGCAGGACAACCTCGGCTCCTTCGGGGTTTTTCAGGTCCACGGCTATTGTCCGCCTGCCCCTCGCCAGCACGTCCTCGCCCGCGGCAATCCTCGGTAAAGGCGAAGGGTTCCCAACATCCCCGTAAGCTCCCAGACGGCCCACCCTTATAACCTCGGCGCCCATGTCTGAAAGCATCATCCCGCAAAAAGGTCCTGGCCCGATGCCCGCTATCTCTACGATCTTCAAACCCTCTAATGGCCCCATATACACACCCCCCTTATTTATGGTTAATAAAGATTCACAGATAGAATAAGCTAGTGAACGGCTATTTCTTTTCGCAGTTTTATGGCAATTTAAGTATGAATTCCCGAAACCAGTCAAGAGAAGGAAATGAAATGCCCTTTGTTAACTGAAGGGGCCGGATATTTTTCATGACCTCTCGCCGAATATTGCCCTTCCGATTCTAACTATTGTGGCTCCTTCTTCCACTGCGACGGCGTAATCATCGGACATGCCCATTGACAGTTCCTTCATGGAGACTCCCGGAATTTCTTCTTCATCGATACGGTCACGCAGTTCTCTCAAGGCCCTGAAGTAGGGTCTTGAATCTTCAGGATCTGAAAACCAGGGAGGCATCGTCATAAGCCCTTCTATTGATAGATTGCACAAGAGGGATGAATCCCTCACCAGATTCATGACATCGTTTACCCCTGCACCGCTTTTTGATTCTTCACCAGAGATGTTGACTTCTATAAGAACCTTCATGGTCCGTCCCTCGACTCCTGCCCTACGGTCGATCTCCTTTGCAACCTCAATGCGGTCAACTGAATGTATCATGTCGATAAAACGTGCCGCGTACTTTGCCTTGTTTCTCTGAAGATGGCCGATGAAATGCCACTCGAGTTCACGGTTTCCCAGCGCATTGAACTTTCGCTGGGCCTCCTGGACATAGTTTTCGCCTATGATTGTTATGCCAGCCTGCAAAGCCTCGATAATCCTTCCATCATCGACCTGCTTTGTCACCGCAATGAGCCTAACATCCGAAGGGTTACGTCCGGATCGCAGTGCCGCCTCGGCGATGGTTTCTATTATTCGACCTATGTTACTTTCTATGTTCGCCATATTCTTTTTCCTAATCCATCCCGCGGAATCGGAGAATATTCAGTTTTTTCATTGCAACCACAACCTCAGCCAGCGGCAGTCCGATGACGTTTGTAGCGGAACCTCGAATTTCACTTATGAAACAGGCGCCCTTACCCTGAACGGCGTATGAGCCCGCCTTGTCGTAAGGTTCATCTGTTGCCACGTACCAGTTGATTTCATCATCATCGAGATTTCTGAATAATACCGAAGATTCCACGGAATCGAAGAGCTCCTTTCTTCCCTGATCTCCGGCGATTGAAAAGGCCGTTATGACGAGGTGCTCTCTTCCGCTTAGCCTTCGAAGCATAGCCCTGGCGCCCTCGGGATTCTCAGGTTTGCCCAATATCTCGCCGTCCACAACCACGATGGTGTCGGCGGCGAGAACCCATTCCCCGGGATGGTCAACAGCCGCGGCCATCGCCTTTTCCCGGGCAAGCCTCAGGGCGTGATCCTTCGGAGACTCGCCGTTCTGGTGGTTCTCATCGATTCCGCTTGCCATGACGATGAACTTCAGTCCCAGTCCCTCCAGCATCTCCCGGCGGCGCGGTGACAATGAAGCAAGAATGAAAGAGCCCATCATTTCGCCGCCCCTTCATTCTCTCCGGACAGTAATTTTACCCATACACTCCGTCCGCGCGGACCATCAAACTCGCAGGAAAAAGATGATTTGGTTTCAATGCTGAATTCGCGCATTCAACTATTGCCTTATAATTGATGGTTCCGTAAAAAGTCGCTGGAACCATCTAATCCTGATTTCCCGGGAAATCAGGATCGAATCCGATGGCTTCGTAGAAAGCCCTGAGGAATGAGTCGCACTTATGGTGCGTCGCAGTGACGAAGGATGAAGCCCAACGAAGCATCCGATTATTATGCCGGAGGCCACGCCATCCGGTAACCTTTTTACGAAGTCATCATAATTGGTTTTTGACTTGTTCAGATCATGGTTGTATATAATCCATGCGTTTTGAATATTCAAGAACTCCCGAAAAAGGCCGGGGCCGTCGGAAGCTCTGAATTTCAGCCTGAAGAGACAAAGGACAACGCCTCATGTGGATTTTCATGCCTCTTTTTATATTCGTCGTGGGAGCGGCCATAGGCAGCTTTCTGAACGTGTGCGTATTCAGAATCCCGGAGGGCGCGTCCATTGTTTTCCCGGCCTCCCGCTGTCCCGCCTGTAAAAAGCCTATATCCTACGGAGATAACATTCCCATTATAAGCTACCTTATTCTTCGGGGAGCCTGCCGCCACTGCGGCGTTAAAATATCGCCCCAGTATCCCGCGGTGGAGGCGTTAACGGGTCTTTTGGCCCTCCTGCTCTTTTTCAAATACGGGCTTTCCTTTCAGCTTCTTTTCTCCTTCATCTTTACGGCAGCCCTTATCGTCGTAGCCTTTATCGACCTTCGGCGCCAGATTATTCCCCACGTAATAACACTTCCCGGCATTCCTCTTTTCTTCATGGCGGGAGTCTTTTTTATGGGAACAGGCGCTCTTGATGCCTTCCTTGGAGTTATGATAGGCGCGGGATGTCTTTATTTCGTGGCAGTATACTATGAGTGGCTTACGGACCGGGAAGGAATGGGGGGCGGAGATGTTAACCTCCTTGCCATGATGGGGGCCTTCCTGGGTTGGCAGTCTCTTATATATATTGTACTTGCGGCTTCGCTCTCCGGCGCTGTCATAGGCATTACAGTCATGGCATGGAAAGGAAAAGACTCAAAGTTCGCTATTCCCTTCGGCCCTTTTCTTTCCATTGGCGCAGTGTCCTATCTTTTTGTCGGTGAATACTTCATGAGGTTTCTGCTGGGCCGATAGCATCCTGAAGCATCATGGCTTTATCATGGAAAGAGCTTCAGTTTTTCTGGTTTGTGTAAGGAAGAGTCAGGATAAAAAAGAAAAACGGCATTAACGGCCAGCGGCATTCTCCATGTACGCCCACCCAGGGGCTAATGCCTTTTAGGCATCAATTTCCTTGACTTGCCCTTCCGCAGCGTATTATAAGCGCCCTGCTTGCAAAGCCGATTGAAACCTCAAAACAATCGGTTGGCCCTGGCGCCGACTTTTGTTTTTTTTGCATTCCCGAGCGGATTTGACAATATGAAAAAGAAACTGGCCAATTTGCTGGAAGAATCAATCAACCGGTGCATCGAAAAGGGGTTTTTAAAACCCTGTACGCTGCCCCCCATTGAAGTTGATCTGCCCCGTGAAGATTCACACGGAGACTATGCGTCCAACGTGGCAATGACTCTTGCCTCGATACAGAGGAAAAAGCCAAGGGCCATAGCGGAAGACATCGTAGCTTCCATAAATGACCGCAACAGCATGCTGGAAAGCATTGAAATAGCCGGACCGGGTTTCATTAATTTTTTCATACGACAGGACTTCTGGGTAACCCTTCTGAAAGAACCTGACATGCTTAAAAGCCGTTTCGGTGAATCCTCCATCGGGGGAGGCAAAAGGGTACTGGTGGAGTTCGTAAGCGCCAATCCCACGGGTCCCCTCCATATAGGCCATGCCAGGGGCGCCGTAACGGGAGACGTCATCGCCCGCATCCTGGAGGCCTCTGGCTATTTTGTGTCCCGCGAGTACTATATAAACGACGCTGGAAACCAGATGAATCTGCTGGGAAGGTCAATCTATTACAGGTACAGGGAACTGTTTGGAGAAGAGGAAGCATTCCCCCAGGATTGCTACCAGGGGGAATATATAGCTGACCTGGCAAGGGAAATAAGGGACCGCGACGGTAATGAGCACCTTCACCGGAAACCCGATGATGCATTTGCTATTTTTACCGAGTACGGCTGCGAGTCCCTCATGGAAGGCATAAGGGAAGACCTTGAAGCCTTCGGCGTTACATTCGACTCCTATTTCAGCGAAAAAGAGCTATACCGGAACGAAGGCGTAACAAGGCTTATAGAAGAACTGATGGATAAGGGCTTCGTATACCGTGAGGGTGATACGCTCTGGTTTAAAACCACCGATTTTGGCGATGACAAGGACCGGGTGGTGGTGAGAGAAACAGGAGAGCCTACCTACTTCGCCGCTGACATCGGGTACCATAAGAGCAAGTTTGACCGCGGCTACGATATGGTCATCGACATCTGGGGAGCCGACCATCACGGCTATATCCCACGCATTTACGCCGGCATTCAGGCCATCGGAAGGGAGCGGTCCGCCCTTCACATCATTCTGGTACAACTGGTGAATCTTCTCAGGGACGGCATACCCGTGGCCATGTCAACCAGGGCCGGTGAATTTGTAACTTTAAGGGAAGTCCTCGACGAGGTGGGACGGGACGCGGCCAGATATAATTTCCTCATGCGAAGATCCAACAGTCACCTGGATTTTGACCTGGAACTGGCCAAGAAGCAGTCCAATGAAAATCCGGTCTATTATGTCCAGTACGCCCACGCTCGAATCGCGAGCATCATGAGAACGGCCATGGAACGGGGGTTTGACATTCCCGGCTATGATGATGTTGACCTTTCGCTTCTGAAGCTGGAGGAAGAGATGGAACTTGTCAAGGCCATCGACCGGTTTCCCGACGTCATCGAGGGCAGCGCCCGCTCGCTCGAACCTCATCGCATACCCTTCTACAGCAATGATCTTGCGTCTTCCTTTCACAGCTATTACAATAGAAACCGCATTTTGGGCGACGATGCGGAACTTAGCCGGACTCGTCTTTTCCTTGTAAAGAATGTAGGCTTGGTATTGGGAAACGCCTTGAGATTCCTGGGAGTGACCGCGCCGGAACGAATGTAGACTTACGGGCGCCGGCAGAAACTAATGCTCTCCTGGCATTACTTAACCTTCGTCAGTAAATCATTACGGGAGATGGTCTGTGGCAGCGGTGCGGAAAAAGCGTTTCGAATTGAACATAGGTTCAATAGGCATCGTCATACTTGTGCTGGGAATTTCGATACTGTTCCTCGCTTCTTTCATGTTGGGCGTTCTGGTGGGACGGAATATTGAAA
>JAQUQY010000010.1 GCA_028715865.1 Syntrophales bacterium | reverse complement strand
CCCTGGCTGGAAACTTTGTGCCGTGGGTCAGCCAGTAAAGAAAAGGCGCCGACTCCTCAATAGCCCCTTTACTAATGGCGCGACCGTAAAACCCCATCATGACGGTATAATGGACGCCGGGCTGTATCTCGTTCATACCGAATTCGATAATCTGGGGCGGAACATTTACACTTCCGAAGAGTTCCCCCATTAAATGGGCGTCATAATACTCACCTATGAAGGAACGCATAGAGCCGTGACCGCTTTTATCATCGTCGAAACGGACAGGCGCCGCCATCAGTGCCAGTTTCCTTATATCCATTTTCCTTCCGGCGGCAAGGCGCTCTTCCGCCCTTCGCGCCAGATAGGCCGTTATCAGGGTACCACCCATGCAGTAACCGATTACGAAAATCTCTGCGCGCGGATGCCTCTTCCTGATGATTTTTAGATTGTGATCATGAACCGTCTTGGCGTAAAAATCCAGTCCGCGATCCGTATCATCAGGCCCTGGCACACCGAAGTCGACAAGGTAAATATCGTAACCCTCCCTTAGCAATCCTTCCACCACGGACTTCCCTTCCGCAAGGTCGAAAAGCTCCGGTTTATTGATAAGGGGTGTAGACATGTAGAGGACCTTGCCGTTGTGCTTGATCCCGTTGGGTATGATATAATGACGCAAGCTGACATGAGCGATCCTGGACCCCTTAACAATTTCATATTGAGAACATCCAAGCTTCCCCATCGTAGCTCTTTCTGAGAATTCCTTAAGATCGAAAGCATTATAAAGGTGAAGATTCTCAAAACGCATCCGGTTTTCCTCGAGATACTCCTCGAAAGTCATTGCATCGGATCCGTCCGCGTTCTTCCTCATGAAAGGCAGATCCCTGCCGTCGAGAGATTCTTCGGTTATCACCACCAGCAGGCAGGCAAGCAGGTTCTTCATTGCATTCAGGCGGGTCATTCCCATGGAATTGTATAGAGACTCCATATGAGCGAATTCGTTAATATACTCCCTGAGCATCGAATGGCCTTCGGGTGTTGTTGAAACGCGTCGCGCCTTTTCGCGATCAAAATGGCCATCCACGATGAAATAATCACAGAGGAAAAAAATGAGGCGAGAATAGTTCTTGTAAATCCAACCATTTATGTCGCGAAAAAAATCGGGGTCCCTCCCGGAACGAACGGAAAGCCGGGTATGGTCTTTCATTGTATCGAGCATAAAAGTTTCCAGAAAGCTGTTCTGAAGGCTGGCTAAAAATCCAAAGGGGCCGAAGAAACTGAAATTCTCGGTCACCGAAGAAAGGAGCTGCTGGAGCTGAAAAAGCAGCTTTGCCTGCTTTCCTGAGGCCATGCTCTTCCAGGGCCTTGCAGTTTTCAGTCCTTCAAAGTTGTCGGCCGGCGTGTTTCCCATCGTTTTCAACAACTCGTCCGGTGATATTCTTTTTTCTCTTTTCACGACTCCCTCCCTTTAACAATGCAGTTCACCTCATAAATGCCTCTTCGAATGAAACAGAAAATAAAGGCTGTACATTATCTACGAAGCATTGAGATAATATGTCATGCAGCCTTTGCCTGTCAATTGATTTCCCTGTCAGCTAACATGGGCGCAGGTTGACGCTTTTCACCGTACGCGGTATAAGGAAATAATGTCGTATGCCCGATGTGCTAAATTGAGGGCTCTAAGGCTGAGCTGGGCAAGTTTTACAGGGAATCCTTACGTCTTGATGATATACAGGAGGGCTCAGACATGAAATTTTTCATAACCGGTGGAACGGGTTTTGTTGGAACCTTCCTGGTAAAATATCTGGTCCAAAAGGGCCATGACGTGACCGTTCTCACCCCCACGCTGGAGGGTACAGAAAGGAGCGCCGGCGGACTCTCATATCTCACCGGCAATCCAACCATTAGAGGACCCTGGCAGAAATACATTCCTGAACATGACGTGATTATCAACATGGCCGGAGCTTCCATCTTCAGTCGATGGACTGCGGAGCAAAAGGAAATTCTCCGCTCGAGCCGACTCAATACAACGCGCAACCTGGTTGAAGCTCTCCCTGACAGCGCCGGACACATCACATTTTTCAGCACCTCCGCCGTTGGCTATTATGGTTTTCACGGAGACGAGGAGCTGACAGAATCGTCGCCGACGGGAGGGGATTTTCTCGCCCGGCTGGCCTTTCACTGGGAAATGGAAGCATCGCGCGCAGGGGAAAAAGGCGCCAGGGTAATCCTGACACGCTTCGGAATAGTGCTGGAAAAAAACGGCGGAGCCCTTGGCCAGATGCTTCCTCTCTTCAAATATTTCCTGGGCGGTCCTCTCGGAAGCGGCAGGCAATGGTTTTCCTGGATTCACATGCTTGATCTGGCGGAGGCTATCACATTTTTATTGGAACGTCCTGACATATCGGGTCCTGTAAACTTCTGCTCTCCCAATCCCATCCGCAATAAAGATCTTGCCCTGGCCATCGGCCGCCGCTTGAGACGGCCATCTTTCTTGACGGCGCCTGGTTTCGCGATACGCCTGATTCTCGGTGAGTTCGGCTCAGTACTTCTTCAGGGCCAGCGAGTTATTCCCCGCAGGCTTATGGATGCCGGCTATGGTTTCCGATACCCACGTATAGAAGATGCGCTGAAAGACATCCTGTCCTATTGAGCCTCATGGCGGGTAGACCGCCATTTTAAAGACTCAAGGGCGCCCGGATTTTTCGCTTTACGTGTAATTGTAATCCGCGCCTGGCCATTTTTATCAGGAGTCCATCATCTCCAACGTAGTCTTGAATACAGACAATAATCCGGGCTGTAAGCCCTGAGAGACAGCAGAGCTTACAAAACGGGTATGCCTCGCCCCCGAAGGTATTCCTTGACCTGCCCTATGCTGATAAGGCGGTAGTGAAAGACCGAAGCGGCCAGGAGTATGCTCGCGCCGCCCTCGGTGACGGCATCGAAGAAATGTTCCAGTTTTCCAGCGCCTCCGGAGGCAACGACGGGCAAAGTGACGGCGCCGGAAATGGCGCGGGTGTAGTCAATGTCATACCCGTCAAGGGTCCCGTCCCCGTCCATACTAGTGGGAAGAAGCACGCCGGCTCCGCGCTCCTGGCATTGCCTGGCCCATTCAACGGCATCAATGCCGGCGGGCATAGTCCCGCCTGCTATGACAAGTTCGAAACCGGAGGGCATGGTTTTGTTCCTGCGGGCATCAATGGCCACGGTAATCCTTTCCGAACCGAACCTTGCCGCCGCCTCATCTATCAATTCCGGGCGCTTCACGGCGGCGCTGTTGACCGATACATTGCTGGCGCCCGCTTCAAAGGTCAACTCCATATCCTCCAGAGAGGATATGCCTCCCCCGACGGTCAAGGGGATGCCAATCACGGAAGAAACATTTTTTACCCATTCAAGACGGGTTCCCCTGTTTTCAAGAGTGGCGGCAATGTCCAGCATGGCCAGCTCGTCGGCCCCCTCGGCCTGATAGAAGGCGGCGCTTTCAACGGGATCCCCAGCGTCTTTCAGGCCCAGGAAGTTGATTCCCTTGACGACCCGGCCGTCTTTCATGTCGAGACAGGGCATGATGACTATTTTGTTCATCGGTGATCCCCTTCTGGTTCTTTGGATGGAACCGGAATAACCCTTATTGGTTATCTTTGTCAATACCCGGAGTGGTTTCGTAACGCGAAGCGTCGATGTCAGGAACAAGCATGGCCAAATCCCGAAGAACCTGCACGCCGTTTTTATAGATAATTGACTGCCATCCATTCTTTTCAGCCCGCGCGCAGTTACCCTCGTTGTCGTCGATAAAGCAGATTCTGCTGCCGGGAAGTCCCAGGCGGCGGGCTGTTTCCCCGAACACTTCCTGTTCCCGCTTGCTCATACCCATGTGAAAACTGTTGAAGACAATGTCAAAGTGGCGGAAAAACCGGTCCCTCTTATCCAGTTGATCGAGCCAGCTGGTCTGGTCGCTCAGGATGCCGGCTGTTATGCCGAGGGAACGGAGGTCATCGGCAAGGGCAAGAACCCAAGGACGAAGAACGAAACGGGAAAGTATCTCCCGGCTCAATTCCTTGTCGTTTCCCTTGACGCCTGTGGCTTCACGCATGGCCTTCCAGAAGGCCGCCTCGTCAGCCTTTCCAATAAGGTAGCCGCTGGTTTCAATAAGCTCAAAGGCGGAAGCCATGAAGGAATTTCTGTCCAGGCCGTTCTCCTCTGATATCGCAGTCAGCCCCCACACAAAGCCTTCCTCTGCTATGACTCCTCCGTAATCAAAAAGCACCGCATCGATCAACCTGTCACTCATATTGTCCCTTTTCTTTTTTAAAAAAGCCGGCACAAATTACCGGGTGCCGGCTGTCCGCTCTCATCTTTTTCATACGAACGTAGCCTACTCAATACTCCTACAATGGACATCGCTCAATATTTTCCTGGCAGTCCCTTTCCTTTTTTCTTTCCTCAAGCCTCATCTGACGACGGGCCTTGGCTTCATGATTCCTGCGCGCCTCATCATCGCTTTCCAGAATGAGCGGTGGAACCGCCATTGGTTTCCCGTCGTCGCCCAGGGCCACAATCGTGAGGTACGCCGATGACGTGTGGCGCTGTTCTCCCGTAATAACATTCTCGGCCTCCACCCTGACACCGACTTCCATTGAAGTTTTTCCAACCATATTAAGGCTTGCCCTTAGCGTAAGAAGATCACCTATATATACGGGGTTGTGGAAATCGAGGCGGTCAATGGAAGCAGTCACCGCGTTCCTTCGTGAATGACGAACACCAACGGCGGCGGCAGCCGAGTCGATGAGCTTCATGATAACGCCTCCATGAACATTTCCGGCGGGGTTGGCATCCTGGGGATTCATCACCTGTGCCATAACAACAGTACTTTCACTTACCCTTTTCCCCTCCATATCAAGATGCTCCTCCTCAACATTTTCAGTTGCTTTCTATAACATTTAACGGGGGAAAATTCACACTGAAAGATTTCGGTACAGTGTAACCAAGCCGCCTTCAGAGGCCTCTTTACGGGCGGCACTCAAAGAGAACCCATGGCGATGAGATCACGCACGTGAACATGCTTAGATTCATCCAATGACAGGCCTTCGTCGATTTTTTCAAGCACCAGTGATTTTTTCTCCGGAAACTGATACCCCTCGTAATCCTGAGTAAAAAGAAGCCCTCCCCTGCTGCCTGTCCAGGAGTTCATGGAATGATCGAAGCATACCTTTGAAGTTACATTGAGCTTTTCCACCATTAACCGCAGTTCCACAAGACGCTCGTGAGGTGAAGACAGGGTCAGCCGGCCCGCCACGTAGTCATCGTAAAGCGCGGTTCCCGGACGTGGAACTAGTGGCCTGGACCGGATGTAATGGGGATTTATGGCTGAAAGCACCCGTGCCGTGTTCTCCGCGTGCTGTTTCCAGCGCTCCCGTCCCCCCAGGTCGGTCATCCAGTATTCAGACAGCTGGAATCCCGCTTCCAGCGCTTTTTTGCCTCCCTCTATCTGTTCCTCGCTGGTGACACCCTTCTTGATTATTTGAAGCAACTCATCGTCACCCGTTTCAAGACCCACGTGAAGGCGGTCGAGTCCCGCCTCGCGAATCGCTTTCAAGTCTTCAGGTTTCCTCTGGGAAAGCGTTTTTGAACGCGCATAGCTGGTAAGCCGGGTAATTGAAGGCAGTTCCTTTCTCAAATATAGAAGAACGTCGATAAATTCATGTGGCCTCATTATGATACTGTTGGCATCCTGCAGAAAGGCCGTTTTGCCGCCCGAATAGAGCCAGTTGAAAACAATGACGAAGCAGTGATTACCCTGAAGCGAGGGATCAGCCCTCAAAATGGCGGAGCCCACGTCGCGGGTCACCTTGCCGCCCAGTCCCAATTTCCATGAAATCGATGTTATTTCGTCGACCATCGCCTTGATGGCGTCGATATCGGCCTTAATATCCTCCCCTGAACGGTAGACAAAACGGTGCCCCTTGTACATTTCACAGAAAGTACACTTGTTCCAGGGACAATTTTCAGTTACACGGATAAGCAGAGACGCGCTTCCCCCTTCGCTGGGCGGCCGGTAGACGCCCACTTGGAATTTTAAGTTTCCCAACTTTCTCACGTTGTCCTGGGGGCTGCTGTCGAATGTCATTCCTGCCACGATGAATATGTCCTTTGTGTTGTCGCGGTTTTAGTAACTTCGTCGATTATTCTATTCACTGGCAGGTAGTTTGTCAAAAGGGGGGGGCATGAAAGTCTCAAGACGCCGTTATGGCTCAATGGGAACCGGCGTCACGTAAGCTTTTCATGGGCCTGCTTCTTCGTGGCGCTGGCGGATAAGCTTTTTGACGAAAACCTCTTCTCTTTCCATCTCCTCTATGCGTCCGGTAATGTAGGTCTTCGCCTCTTCGTGCTGAGGTATGAATATTTTCTCCAGGGCATTGACGCGTCTCTGTACCTTTTTTAGTTCCCTGGAGAGCAGGATGATTGCCCTGGCGATAGTTGCGTATTCGGCAAGGGCTCGAAGCGCTTTTATGGACCGCTCCTTAGCTTCATCATAGGATGAAGTTGTCTCCGGTACGGTGTGAGCTATGGGAAGTTTTTTCCTGGTAATAGTGAGTTTAGGCAGGCGAAGCCCCATCAGCCGGGTGGTCTCCATACGCAGGTTATAGCTTCTTTTTTCGGAACAGCTTTGCAGTGCCAGCGCGTCGGAGCCCATATCAACGGCGGCAAGGCGGTATGAGTTGTAGAACCCGTCAAGTGTACCCGACAGCTCCGCCTCTATGCGCCGCGCGTCACCTACCCTCTTCATGATCTCAATGACAAGCACTTCCCGTTTCTGATTGAGAAGATCGTATCCTTCATAGGCAAAGGCAAGCTCGTCCTTTATTTTTCTCAGAGACGACTTGGTCGGAGGCATTTCTAAATGCGGCATTCCAGATTCTCCTCGGACATGTAGTATCGCTGTATGTCTTCCCTGCAGATCCGGTACAGCTCTTCCTGAGGCAGAAGGGAAAGCATCTTCCAGCCGATTTCAAGAGTCTGCTCTATGGTCCGGTTTTCATGCTCTCCCTGGGCCAGAAAGTGTTCCTCGAAGTTTTCCCCGAAGGACAGGTACACCTTGTCCAGCTGGGAAAGTTCCTCTTCCCCCACGATGGCCGCCAGGGAGCGTATGCGCTTTACCTTGGCGTAGCTCGCGAATAGCTGGGCCGCTACCTGGGCATGATCGCCCCGGGTTCGCCCTTCCCCTATCCCGTCCTTCATAAGCCTGGACAGAGAAGGCAGGCCCGCGATAGGCGGATAAATTCCCTTGTTGAAAAGCTCCCTTTCCAGAACAATCTGTCCCTCCGTAATGTAGCCTGTCAGATCCGGGACGGGATGGGAAATGTCGTCGCTGGGCATGCTCAGCATGGGCATCTGGGTAATGGACCCGTTGTATCCCTTCAGCCTGCCCGCGCGCTCGTAGATCGAGGCCAGGTCGCTGTAAAGATAGCCCGGATAGCCCTTTCTTGACGGAATCTCGCCGCGTGAGCTTGAAAGCTCCCGGAGCGATTCGCAGTAGTTGGTCATGTCCGTAAGGATAACCAGGACGTGCATTCCCTCCTCAAAGGCAAGGTGTTCCGCCAGGGTAAGGGCAACCCGTGGCGTGATGAGCCGCTCAATGGAGGGCGCGTCCGCCAGGCTGAGGAATATCGCCGAGTGGGTTAGAACTCCCGATTCCTCCAGGGAATCGATGAAGAACCGTGCAACGTCGAACTTTACGCCCATGGCGGCGAAAATAACTGTGAACTCCTCCTCCTCGGTGAGAATCATGGCCTGCCGTGCTATCTGCGCGGCGATGAGATTGTGGGGCATACCGCTTCCTGAGAAAATAGGAAGTTTCTGGCCCCTGATCAGGGTGTTCATCCCGTCGATGGCCGATATGCCCGTCTGGATGAAGTCCCGGGGATATTCACGGCTCCATGGGTTGACGGGAAGACCGTTAACGTTCATGCGAAGCTCGGAGATTACCTGGGGGAAGCCGTCAATGGGCCTCCCCAGACCGTCGAAGACCCGCCCAAGCATGGCCCGGTCAACCGGCACTTCCAGGGCGCTCCCGACGAAGGCGACTCGCATGCCCTCCAGGGCGAGGCCGCTGGTTCCTTCAAATACCTGGACCACAGCCTTGTCTTCATCGACTTCCAGGGTCTGTCCCACCCTGAGGGTCGACCCGTCCCGTATTTCCACTATCTCTCCAAGGCCCACGCCCCTGACGCCCTGGACAAATATCAAGGGTCCCGAAATCCCCCCGATGTTGGTGTATTCGATTTCGAAGGCCATTGTCACACCCCCAGCAACAGTTCTTTTAGCGACTCGAGCTCTTTCAACAGCCCCTCTGAATAGGCGTCAATCCGCTCTGTCTCTTTATTCGGTATTTCGGATTTCAGGCGAACCATCTCCGACACCAAGGGGCGTTCGGTGATGTCCTTTATGTCAAGTCCAGCCTGCACAAGAATCATCCCCTTCTCGTAGAGGGTTAGAATCGTTTTAAGCAGCTTCAGCTGCTTTTCAGGGCTGCAATATTTGTCAATGGCATCGAAGGAGTTCTGCTGCAGAAAAGCGTTCTTTATCATCTCCGCCACGTAGAGCGTAAACTGCTGTGTAACCGGCAGCGCGTCTGCCCCCACGAGCTTCACCAACTGCTGGAGGCGGTTGTCCTCCAAAAGAATATTAATTGCCGCGTTGCGCACGGTTAACCACTGGCTGTCGAGGTCTTTCCACCAGTCCTCGATATCGTGCAGGTACTCCGTGTAGCTGTCTATCCAGCTTATGGAAGGATAATGCCGCGCGTCGGCCAGAATCTTGTCCAGAGCCCAGAAACACCGCACAAACCGGGAAGTGTGCTGTGTAACGGGTTCCGAAAAATCCCCCCCGGGGGGTGAAACGGCCCCTATGATTGTAATGTCGCCGTCGGGACCCGACAGGGTCTCCACCAGGCCGGCACGTTCATAAAACTCGGCAAGCCTCGTGGCCAGGTAGGGCGGGAACCCTTCCTCGGCTGGCATGTCGCCGAGCCGGCTGGACAGCTCCCGCAGGGCTTCGGCCCATCGTGACGTTGAGTCGGCCATGACGGCCACGCTGTGTCCCATGTCCCGGTAATACTCGGCGATGGTAACGCCCGTGTAGATGCTCACCTCCCTTGCGGGCACGGGCATGTTCGAGGTATTGGCGATCATGACGGTACGCTCAATGAGGGGGCGGCCATTTCGCTCGTCAATGAGATTGGGGAATTCAGTCAGAACGTCGGTCATTTCGTTTCCCCTCTCGCCGCAGCCGATGTAAACGATGATGTCGGCGTTACACCACTTGGCCAGGGCGTGCTGGGTCATCGTCTTGCCCGTTCCGAAGCCGCCGGGGATGGCCGCCGTGCCGCCCCGTGCAATGGGGAAGAAAGTGTCAATGATCCGCTGACCCGTCACCAGGGGAATGTGCGGGTTTTTCTTGACTTTGACAGGACGGGGGCTCCGTACGGGCCAGTAACCTGCCATTTTTCCCTCGTATGGACCAGCGGCGGTATCCACGGTGTAGATTACGTCCTCGATGGTGTAACCCCCCGCCTCCACGATGCTGGTCAAGACGCCCGAAATGCCATGGGGAACAATTATCTTGTGAGTAATGAGTTGGCTTTCCTGGATTTCACCGACCACGGTTCCTTCCCTCACCTGAGCTCCGCTTTCGGCAAGCGGCTTGAGTTCCCACCGCTTTTCCGTGTCCAGGGCCGACAACTTGATTCCCTTGTCAATATAGCTCCCGCACTTCTCGGCAATACCCACAAGAGGCCGCTGAATTCCGTCGTATATGCTGGAGATGAGCCCCGGACCCAGCAGAACCGAAAGCGGCCTGCCCTCGGACAACACTTCGTCTCCGGGCTTAAGGCCCGTGTTATCCTCGTAAACCTGTATGAGCGCTATCTTGCCGAGCAGCCGTATGACCTCGCCGATGAGCCGATCGGGCCCTACTTCGGCAATATCAAACATCCTAACGCCTTTCATGCCCACGGCTTTAACAATGGGGCCGTTCACCGAAACAACTTTTCCTCTTATGAGGCCTTCCATGCCTTTTCCCCCGTTTTACTCTGTGAAACCATGTTTTTTCAGAATCTCCATCACCTCCCTGCGAATGACGGAGGACTTCCTGAAGTACTTCCTTTCGATGGTACCGTTTAAAATACGACCTCCTTCCACATCCTCAACAACAACGCCGCCCCGGGTTATTAAGCGGTCTTCAACCACCGTGCAGGAATCGCTTTTTCCCGAAGCACGGAGCTCTTCTTCTATATCCTTTCCCAGGGCAAAATCCTCTTTCCTGAGACCGACGCGGGCGTTCGAGTTTATCTCCTCCAGGGCGCTTTTTACCAAGCGAACAACAAAAGGCCCGTAGCGTGAGTCTTCGACAACGCTTTTCATGGCCTTCTCAACGCTTGCTTCGACGATCTCCTCCATTGCCCTCAGCCTCAACTTGCGCTGTTCCAGGATACCCTTGTTATCTATCCGCGAGAGCTCCCATTCCCGGCGCTTCTCCCCTTCGGACTCGACTTGTTTTTTATAGTCCGCGACCTCGGCGTCGAAATTATCGTCTAGCTGACGTATTTCCGCGGCTTGCCTCTCCTTTACGGCCTCGATCGCCCGTCGCGCTTCCTCCCTGATGGAATGTTCCAGTGATGTTTGTTCCATGAATAGAATGCCCCTTCCACCATGATTACAAGGCGATACCGAGCGCCTCGGTTATGTAGTTCAGAGCCGAGGCGCTGAATCCTTCCTCATCGTCGATACCGGGTATCTCGATGACCACCGGCAGAGCGCCTGTCATAGCCATTTTGTTTATTCTATCCTCAAGTCCCCGGGCCAGTTCATTCGTAATCGCCAAAATACTCGCGTCTCCTCCTTCGACAATCGACTCGAAGGTCGAAGCAACTGTTTCCCCGTCGGAAACCACGCCCGTGATTCCCGCCAGACGAAAGGCGCTCACAGTATGAATATCACCGATAAGATAAATTTTGCTCATGACATACCGTCTTCAAGTGACCGCTCACCATGACCCTGGCGGCTTGCTTGTAAAACCACTCGCCGCTCTAAAGCTTGTTCAGGATCATAATGGCGATAATGAGGCCGTATATGGCAATACCTTCGGCAAGACCCACAAAAACGAGTACCCGGCCCATCATTTCGGGTTTTTCACTGATGGCGCCCATACCCGCCGATCCTATCTTCGCGACGGCGTAACCACTCCCGATACAGGCGAGACCTACGGCAAATCCTGCCGCAAGGTAAGCGGGCCCCATCCAGTCAGGCCTGTCCATAGATTCCGCCGCCCAGAGAATATCAGGACAGCACACCATTCCAATGAGAACGAGAACGGCGACCAACGCCCCCATAGCCCTGCTGTTGACCATCATTATCCACCTCCGATGTTTTTCATTTTGACGATTTTGCAAACTGACAATCTTCCACTTTCAGCTTTCGGCCTCTTTTAATTCCTCCGATGCTGCCAATTTAAGCTTGAAGGGTTCGAATACCACCCCGTCGCCCTTGAAGAATTTGCTGAAGAATTCGTAATACTCGAGCCTCAATGACTGTATTCCACAGATAAGCCCCTCGAAACCTATTATGAATATATTTCCCGCCACGATGACCGCAATGGCCCCCGGAGAACGCAGCGAGGGGTCAACCATTCCCGCCAGGGTATAAGTAACAATGCCCAAGCCGGCATGGGAGAGCGCGAAAGCGCCAACCCTGATGAAGGAAATAGTGTTTGCAAGCATGCTTATTGCGAGTTCGAATGTCTCCATGGTGGATTCAACGAAATACTCAACGAGACTGTGGGGAGGGTGGCTTTTGAAGAGAACAGGCCCCAGGATACCCCTCAGGAAGAAAAGAACCACCGGAATTATGATAAAGATTATTGTTTCCCAGAGAACAGGAACTTTGTCAGTAGACACATAGCGAACGGCAAACAACACCAGGGCGATATAGGGTACAAGGATGACAAGGCCGTGCTTTTCCAGCAGCGCTTCCTCGTAATTCCTGTTCATCAGGGCATTGATGATATTTACTATGAAACCTGTGCAGATTATTACCGCCCCCATCAATATGGTAAAGGCGAATAGTGTCATTATATTGTCTATGGGGTGGAACACCAGGGCGGGAATCAGGTGTTCGTGTGAAAACACGCTGCCGAAGAGCAGGCCGCAAAAGGCGGCGCCAAAACCGCAGATCATCATGACGCCGCCGGCCTGCCCGAATGGACCTTCCAGCATACCCTTTTTCCGTGCTACTCTCCTTAGTACGTAGCCTAAAAACGCGAGAGTCAGGCCCTGCCCAAGGTCACCGAACATGATGCTGAATATAACAATGAAGCTGATAGCGGCCAGGGGAGTCGGGTCAATCTCATCGTTGGAGGGAATGCCCATGGTTTTAACCAGCAGCTCGAAGGGCCTGAAAAAAGCCATGTTTCTAAGGCGAACGGGAGCGTCGGAATCGCGTTCTTCCGCTATATTTACGACGAACCTGTCTCCGCAGACCCGCTTGAGAATTGCCATGAGTCTGTCCCGGTCCCTTATGTCCATCCATCCTGTTATGAACATCGCCCGTGACGAAAAGAGAGACATGCGCAGGGATTTAATGATCTCATCCACTCTCCGGTAATGGCTCAGCAGCGCAAGCAGTCTCTCTTCAACACCCTCTTTGAGCCGCACCCGGTAGCCTTCCAGGACGGCCTTTCTCCTGCTAAGAGTTTCAAGACGCTTTTCGACAATGTCCATGGAAGGTCCTTCGACTTCCCGGGACTTATCGACAAAACCCTTTTCCTTAAGGATTTTGTTCATTGCCGGAAGATCAGCGGGCATGGCGGCGACGAATATATAATCTCCCCTTCTCTCAGCGATAAAGGCGTCTTTTTCCGAGGGCATCCACTCGCGGTCTTCCAGGGTCCCGAAAGCCATGTTCATAAACCGTGAACGATGAAGGCGTTCCGGATCAATCCCCATCGAACGGAGGGCACTAAGACATGAACGCTTCTCTGCCAGGCGTCCGGTTTCTTCGTCGATTCTCGAACGAAGCCGCTGCAGTCGATTGACGGCGGATAGCGTTTCCGCGACAAAGGCGCTGTCCCTTTCCATATCGGATTCTTTTCCCGGCACAGCGGTTCTTGACGGATCAATAGAGAGAAACCGGAGTAAATTTTCGATTCCCGAGAGCAGTTCCCGCGTTTTTCCCTCTTCATTTTTCAATCCCTCCTCCGCAAGGCTCTCTTCCTGGCGAAAGCGGGCAAGGTGCATTATTCCCGCCGTGCCCAGTTCAATGGACACCTCATGGTAGAATCCCTTTTCCAGTGCTATTGAAACCCTTCGTATGTCTGACTTGACGAACATTTTTTACCTCAGGGGTCGCTTATGATCCGTCCGAGTATCGAATCGTGAGGCAACCGAAACCGCAGGCCCTCGACAATGCTGAAAATGTTCCGGATCTGAAGACCCAGAAGCCACAGGTACGCTGCAACGCAGCAGATGGAATGAAAATCCCGGTAGAAGACGCTCTGCATCCAGCGATAGTACCATGTCTCCAGGTGGTTCTCGATTTCCCCCGTGTCCGGGGTAGAACCCTTATGTTTCTTAAGGTCTTCCATCCCGCTCTGCAGAATCTCCTCCACCAGTGTTATGTAGTTCGGCAGTTCCCTCCCCATAAGATCTTTGAAGGGTTCAACGTAAAGAGCTATTCTCGTGTCGTCCCACCCGTAATTGACGGACAGCCTCCACTTCCAAATCGTTATTAGCACGGCTGCCCTCATGAAAAGTATCTCACGCAAATAAATTCCGTCATCCGGATCCAGCTTATCGGCACAATTCAACATGTTGGTAATCGTTAGACCATCCAGGCGGATCAAAAGGCGCTCATAATTTTTAGTTCCCTCGAAAATGCCTCCCAGATATGTATCCTTTAGTGTTCTCTCCATCAATTCCAATGACAGGTTCTCTCCTATCAGGCTTCTGTCAAGGATCGAATACCTTCCTATATCGTACCATTGTTCAAAGGTCTCCCTTCCGAAGGCCTTTGCCAGGAGGAGCTTCATATTAAGGATTTCGTACCGGCGAAGAAACGCCAGAAAAAGAGGGTCGTGATAACCGGTTGCCTCGGCAAGTTTCACCACATCCCCAACCTGATCCCTGAAAATTTTCTCCTTTTCCGCCAGCATTGACTGCTGAAGATCGTCGGTTTTTTCGGAAAGAAGTTCATGCTCCCTGAGGAGGGAGCTGTAGTCCCTGAGGCGAAGGAGACGGCCTCGCATGGCATAGATTCTCGTATGCAGATACTCCCTGTCGGCGTACTGTTTCATTTTTCCTCAGTCAGAAAGGATTGTCGAAACTATTCGTTCTTCTATCTCTCGGTTGATGTCCTGGTTTTCGAGGAAAATCTTTAAATCATTCCGGACGTATTCCAGTTTCTCTTCACTGGCGCGCTTTGACTCCTCAACGGCCTTCTGAAGTTTTTCTTGAGCTTCCGCTGCAATAAGATCGAACTCACGAACCTTCTTCTCCTCAAGGGCTTTCCTGTGAGCTTCTATTGCCGACTTGCTGTCGGCTTCCGCTTTTTCGATCTCCGTGGCGCATTGTTTTTCGATTTCCACGATCATGGCAACCATATTGTTATTAGTCATACTTCAAAATCCCCCGCTGCGTATAACAGATAATCTACCCTGTCGATGTAATCCGCTATAACCCATCTTTTTACATCACTAATATCCAGCATCAGATTTTCAACTGTTTCAGAACCTATGTCTGGTTGTTGTCCTCCCTCTGCTCCTTTTCGTATCCCACCGCGACACACCATATTGCGCGGTCAAAAAAGAAAACGGCTCTGTTGTTAGCTTCCACAAGCAGCTCGTTACCTTTGGAGTCAGAATAAAAATTCTTTTCTATCAGAAAGAGCCACAGGTGCCGTTTGATGAGAAGGAGCATCATGATGACCTCGGAAAGGGGAATGCCTTCGTTGTATTTTTCTCTTCCCATTTCGATATAATGCTCTACGATCTTCCCCTTCGTTTTGGTTTTCCCGCCTCCAAGCCATGAACCGAGCATACTGTACACTTCGTAGATCTGTCCGTATATGCTCGTCTGCCGGAGGTTTCTCAGGTGCTTCGTCTCCTCCCTGGTCAGAAAGTCCTTTACCAGCCTTTTTGCCAGCTCCTCACCGTTTTGATCAATAAAATCAATCATCTTCTGCTTATACATACCATGTCGCTCCTTTTCGCATAGACGATATTTAGGACATAAATGGATGGCTGCTCCAGAGGGTGGTTCTCACCCCCATACAACGTTCACGCGAATGTCCGGACAAAACTCAACACGATCCCCGGCAGTGATCTCGGTACGTTCAGCACGAATGATAAATAGTGAAAGGAATTACCAAACAGAACTGGAAGAACCATCCGCCCCCCCTGACAGACAATTCCTGAAAGATTAATGACGATACGCACGGCTCACAGACTCGGCGCCTGATGCGCATGATCTGAATGGCTACATGATGAACGATCAAACTTTCTTTGTCAACGGCTTTTTAAAATTTTTTATTGCCGGCTGTTGTTATTTTTATTGGAACAAGGTTGATTGGACAATTGCCCGCATTAAGCAACCTTTTGATTCTCATAGTTATTTCTATCCATATATGTTAAAACGCACGGGCACACAGGGGACTCAACTACTTTGATTCCCCAATAATATCTTTAAATCTTTTGAGGGCTTCTCCAACCCCGGACGGGTCAGATCCTCCTGCCTGAGCCATGTCGGGACGTCCTCCACCCTTTCCGCCCACATGCGGAGCTATCTCCTTTATGATATTGCCCGCGTGGAAACGGCCAGTCAGATCCTTTGTCACCATAC
>JAQUQY010000009.1 GCA_028715865.1 Syntrophales bacterium | reverse complement strand
TCATTCCTGTTCCCGTGTCTTCAACAACCAGGCACACCGCCTGACCGAGGGAATCTGTCCTTAGAGTGAGTACGCCCCCCCGGGGCATGGCCTGCAGGGAATTTACAACAAGGTTGGAAATAACCTGGAGGATTTGGGATTTGTCGGCAACTATATCAGGCAGACCCGGATCGAGAACCCGCGTTATCACCACCCCGGAATTGCCGCACAACGATTCGAAAAGAATAAGCTCTTCTTCAATGATCCTGTTAAGGCTGAAACGGGTCCTGCTGGGCGTTGTCTGCCGGGCGAAGATCAGCAGCTCCCTGATTATCTTGCGCGCATGAAGGGAGGCTTCTGTGATTTTTTTCAGGTCCTTGTAAACGCTTGAAGGCATGTCAGGGGTTTTTTCCACCAACTGGGCAAAGCCGAGTATCGTGTTCAGGGGCTCATTAAGCTCATGGGCCACTCCCGCGGCGAGCTGGCCGATTGCGGCGAGTCGATCGGCGCGGATGAGCTGGGAGTGGATTTCGGCCTTTGCCCTTTCCGACTCCTGGTGTTCAATCATGTATGCCACCTGTCCTGCTATATTCTCGATAAGGCTCTCCTCTTCAGCAAGGAAAGGATTTTCCTGGAGAAGTTGCAGAGCATCAGGGTAATGGACCTCCACGTTGCCCCTGTCCCTGCCGCCCGCGCTGATGAGTGAGACCTGCCTGGAGGTTCCCTCCCGGAAGTTCTCGGTATGGAACGATTCTCCATCAACGGTGATTCGTGCATGGGCATGAGCCGGGTATTGCCAGGCTGGGGGCAGCAGCATGACTATATTCTGGAGTTTCTGTGCCAGAGAGAGCTCACGGACGGAGCGTATCTGCGCTATTCCCGAGAGGCAGGTCAGTTCTTTCACACGCTCCTGAAGCCTTGCCTGCGACAATTGGTGGAGCAGGGCGAGTTCGAACTTTGCGGAAACGGTTTCCAGATACACAGCCCGCTCGATATTGAAGGTGATTTTTCTTTTGTGCTTGCACAAGAGGCCGCCTATCTGAGAATCGCCGAAGTGCAGGGGGATAAGAAACAATGACCTATATTTGTTCTCCCCGCGCAGACCATCAACGAGCGACTTAAACCTTTGATCAGCTTCACGCGGCAAAGTTTGCCTGATATCGCTGAACCAGACGCTCCCGTTTTTGGTGTACGAGCAAAAGGCGCCGCCCTGCCGGTGTGATTCTGTCTTGCCGATGCTGTCGAGACGGCCGCCGTTCATCGATTTAAGTATCTCCAGACCGCTTCGGGCAGCTTCCGGGATAATCCTGAATTCGGAAGCCTTTCCACGGACCCTGGATGACTCGCAACGGAATACTTCTTCTCCCTCTATCAGCCACAGCTCAATGGCGTCACTTCCGGATACGTTGAGAACGTGAGGCAGCGTATCAGCCAGAAAATCGATTGTGGGGCGTCCCTGGGCTGTGGATTTCAGGAGCTGCATCGAGAAATCGTGGCGTCCGTCGGTTAATTCGAGGCCCTTCAGCGAGGATTTTCCACTTTTTTCTCTCATCGGCGTCAGATCCTGCCTTTATGAGCAATTTCCATAATTCTTTACCATCAGGTTCATGTTTTTATAACAAGATTGGAGGAATTTGCCCATATCATAATATCAGGTCCCTATCAAATGTTTCGATGCCCTTTCAAAGGAATAAGTCTTTAATTAACCTGTTATCCCTACGATCAGATAAAGTGTCTTGACACGCGGAAGCGCCTTTTCTTATACTCCGCGGTGAAAAACAAAATTCAATATTCGACTTTCATTGAAGGAGAAAAAAATGCCAACATGTGGTGATTGCAGTCTGCTTGTAAAAAACAACGCCGGGTTATACGTTTGCGCGGGCAAACAGAGCCTTTGCTTTACCGAGAAGCTGACCCCCGATACAGACGCCAAGTCATGCATAAGGTTCAACAGGAAAGTTCCCAAAAAGAAGGATATTGCCGAGAAGTAAATGATTCTACTTTTTGGGGGAAGAGGGGTTAAGCTGAATCACGGCGGTTTAGCCAGATGATGTTCAGAACCAGAAATACAACCCCCACTGCTGAGGGCAGCGCCGCTTCCTTCTCGAAAAAGGTCAGGGCAATGCCGCCCGACAAGCCGAAATGCTTGAGAGTCCCAATCAGAACAAGGGGGATTATGATTTTCCTTTCCAGGCCCAGCTTTTTGCCCGTTAGTCTGATCAGGGACCCCAGTACGAAAATACTGATGAAAGCCACTGTGGCAACGGGAAGGATCATGGTCGGGTTTTCCAGTATGAGGCCACGGTTGAGGGATATTATAGTGTAGATCACGATAAAGAAGAGCCAATCGGTGATCAGCCCCCTGACCGGTTCCAGCGGTTTATTCCAGCCGCTGATGAGAAGCAGGCGCGAGATCAGGATTGGTAGAAGCACCAGTCCTCCCGCGGCAACGGCAAAGTGCATAAGCTTTGAGTGCTGGATATCCAGGAAAAGAAAGGCTATCAGCGGAAGCATAAGAAGCGCCGCAAGGTAGCTTCCGATGCTTGCGAAGAGCATGAAGGATTCATCGCCCCTGAGCATGCTGTTGAAGGGAATAACCGCGACAGAGGGGGGCGAGGCGGCGATTAGAATAAAGCCGGCCCGCAGCGCCGGGTCCCGGATGATAAGAAAACTGAGCGCCAGAGTCACGCCGGCCAGGAGCAGGTAAGTCATGGCAATTCCCGTTATAGCAGGTTGAGTCATGACTTTTGGCGATCGGAATACATGGTTGGGGACATTCAGTACGGAAAGGGTCATTGCGGCCCCCAGTACCGGAAGCAGCAAAAGTTCCGTCCAGCGGGCCGGGTAATCCGTTAACAGGCCCGCGGCAATTGCCAGAATGAAAATAAAATTCCTGTTTCCCAGGAGAGTTTGGGGGATCTTCACAGGCATTGATATCCTTGCCGCTATTTTATCCATCTAAATGTCAGGTTAAAGAGCAATTTGTCAAGGGTTAGAGAAGGCACAGACGCGGCCCTGATGAAAAATAACCGCACTTTATTCAAATTGTTTCCCCATGGTTTAAGCATATGAGGATAATGACCTTCAACCTTCTATTCGACAGCGGCCTGGATGGCGCATTTGCCTGGGAACGCCGCCGGGATCTGGTGGTTGAGGTTGTTCGCCGTTACAAGCCTCATATTCTCGGCACCCAGGAAGGCAAACAGTGGCAGCTGGAGTTTCTTTCTGAGAGGCTGTTTTCGGAATACGTCATGGTCGCTCCGGAGCGTGTCTGGGACAACGAAAGTCAGTACCCGACCCTTTTTTTCAGGACCAATGACTTCGATCTGCTGGAAGCAGAGGAGTTCTGGCTGTCCAGAACGCCCGATGTTCATCTCAGCAAGGACTGGGACAGCGGTTTTCCGAGGATGATGAGTCGCGGCTGTTTTCAGGAGAAAGTATCGGGGAGGGTATTCGATGCCCTGGTTACCCACCTCGACCATGTGAGTGACGAGGCCAGGCTGGAACAGTCCAGGATGATTGGCAGATGGATGGCTTCCCGGTCAAACCCTTGCGTAATCATGGGGGACTTCAATGACAGGCCGGACTCGCAGGTTCACCGGGTTCTTACCGGTGAGTACCGTGGCATGGCGGATACCTGGCGTTCGCTTTCGAAGGCGGAAGGCGAAATGAGCATGACCCGGCATGATTCCCTGGGAAATCCCAAAAAATACCGGATGGACTGGATCCTGCATTCGCCGGAATTCGAGGTTTGCGAGGCCGCAATCCTTCGCTACAACAGGGACGGGCTTTATCCCTCCGATCACTATCCATACGTGGCGGAGCTGTGCTGGTTCGAGAGCATCAAAGAAAAGCAGGGCAATCCATAAGGGTAAAAGAGGCATGATTGGAGCCATCGCCGGGGACATCATCGGGTCCGTTTACGAACATCGGCCGATAAAAACGAAGAACTTTCCGCTTTTCCATCCTCAATGCCGTTTCACAGACGATACGGTGCTTACGGTGGCAGTAGCCGAAGCCATACTTGCCGGGCGTTCATATTTTGAGACCATGCGCGACCTGGGCCGCCGCTATCCCGGCGCCGGCTATGGAGGGTCTTTTATGGGTTGGCTCTTTTCAGACGACCCCAGTCCCTATAACAGCTGGGGCAATGGTTCCGCCATGCGCGTCAGTCCCGTGGGGTTCGCCTTTTCTTCGGAAGAAGAGGTTATTCGGGAGGCGCGTAAGACCGCCGAAATAACTCACAATCACCCCGAAGGCATCAAGGGCGCACAGGCAACAGCCCTGGCGGTTTTTTCAGCAAGGACGGGGCGGGACAAGGAGAGTATGCGTGTAGAGATTATGGAGCGTTTCGGCTACAACATGAACCGCACCGTGGAAGAGATACGGCCCGCCTATTCCTTCGACATATCCTGCCAGGGGACAGTACCCGAGGCAATCATCGCTTTTCTCGATTCCGAATCCTGGGAGGACGCCGTCCGAAACGCCGTTTCCCTGGGCGGCGACAGCGACACCCTCGCCTGCATTGCCGGCTCCATAGCCGAGGCATTCTACGGGGGCGTGCCGGGAGAAATACGGGAGAAGGCTTTCATGCATCTCACACCTGATCTCAGGCAAACAGTTGAAAAGTTTATGGATGAATACGGATCGACGGCGCGGTAATAGCTTGCCAGGCGCTGAATTCACGCTCCACTCCTGGCCGGTTCACACGTAGGCGGTGCCTCCCGTTATTGCGGCCTGGGCGGTGGCGATTCTCGCGGAGGGGATCCGGAAAACGGAACAGCTCACATAGTCCAGCCCAATTGTTTGAAAATACCCGATGGAAGCCGCCTCTCCCCCGTGTTCGCCGCAGATGCCCACCTTAAGGTCGGGTTTGGTTTTTCTGCCCCATTCCACGGTTATCTGCATGAGCCTCAGTACGCCCTTTTCGTCGATGGTTTCGAAGGGGTTTGTCTGAAGTATCTTTTTCTCCCTGTACAGGGGAAGGAATTTGTTTTCGGCGTCTTCCCGTGAAAAGGAGAAAACGGACTGGGTCAGATCATTGGTGCCGAAGCTGAAGAAATCGGTAATTTCGGCCAGCCTGCCCGCGCGCATGCATGCCCTTACAACTTCGATCATGGTTCCGAATTTTAAATTCACCTTTACGTCATACTGTTTTTCCACTTCTTGAGATATTTCTCCGATCATTGTGTGCACCCAATTTAGCTCCTTTCCCGTACACACCTGGGGTATCATTATTTCGGGACGAACGTCGACGCCCTCCCTGATAAGCTCCGCCGCTGCCTGTAGAACAGCCCGCACCTGCATGGCGTAGATTTCAGGATAGGTGATTCCCAGCCTGACTCCCCTGTGGCCCAGCATTGGGTTCACTTCAGAGAGGGACTGCACTTTCTTCAGGGTTCTCTTCCTCCTTCTCAGGAGGTTCTGTCCCAGGTCCAGACCGTTGACCCTTATGAGTTCCTCGATGGCGCTTGTCAGTGATTGGGAGTAAAAATCCTGGAGTTCCTTGTTAAGAAGGGGCAGTATGGATGGCATGTCGCCGAAATGTTTAATTGCCGTTTCCAGCTTTTCAAGTATTCTGATTTCTTCCATGAGTTCCTTTTCCGAAGGAAGGAACTCATGTAGGGGCGGGTCAAGAAGGCGAATCGTCACAGGCAGTCCTTCCATGATCCAGAATATTTCCTTGAAATCTCTTTTCTGCATGGGCATGAGCTTCTCCACAGCCCTGCTCCTCTCGTCCTCGTTTTCCGCCAGGATCATTTCCTGGACTATGGGGAGGCGGTCAGACTGGTTGAACATACGCTCAGTTCTGCACAGGCCAATGCCCTGGGCTCCAAGCTGACGGGCCGTTCTTGCTTCTTCGGGGGTGTTGGCATTGGCTCTCACTTCCAATGTCCTGCGTGTGTCGGCCCATTTGAGTACAATGGCGAGCTCTTCCGGGGGTGCGGCGTCGATGGACGGCATTTCGTCCATCCAGACCTTTCCCGTTGTTCCTTCTATCGTAATGATGTCGCCCTCACGTATGGCAGTTTCTCCCACAATGGCCGATTTTGCGGTAACATCAACATGTATGTCTTCGGCGCCGCACACGCAAGGCTTCCCTATGCCCCTGGCTACGACGGCGGCGTGACTGGTTTTGCCGCCCCGGCTTGTGAGTATGCCCTCGGAAGCGAAGAATCCGTGGATGTCCTCGGGTTTTGTTTCCTCCCTTACCAGGATTACCCTGTAGCCTTTCTCCTTCCATCGCACCGCGTCGTCGGCATCGAAGACAGCCGCCCCAACGGCGACGCCCGGGGCAGCCGGCAATCCCGTGGCGAGGGGCGGCGTTTTGACTGAAGGGTCCAGCTGCTTCAGAAAAAGCTGCTCCACTGAATTCGCGGGTATCCTCAGAAGCGCCTCATCAACGGTCAGAAGACCTTCATTGACCATGTCCACGGAGGTTTTTATCATGGCCCTTATGTTCATCTTGCCGTTCCTGGTCTGAAGAACGTAAAGCCTGCCCTTTTCTATGGTGAACTCCAGGTCCTGGACGTCCTTGTAGAAACGCTCCAGCTTGTGGCGGACTTGGTCCAGTTCGCGATACACGTCGGGCATTTCCTCTTTCATGTCATCCAGGGGCCTTGGAGTACGCCTCCCTGCCACAATGTCCTCTCCCTGGGCGTTTATTAGGTATTCACCGAAGAACCTGTCCTCTCCCGTTGCCGGGTCCCTGGTAAAGGCGACGCCGGTTCCCGAGTCGTTTCCCATGTTTCCGAAGACCATGGCCTGGACGTTTGCCGCGGTGCCGTTTGCGATGCTGCTGCCTATGTTGAACTGCTGCCGGTAGTCAACGCATCTCCGCCCTTCCCAGGACAGGAAAACGCCTGTTATGGCCATTTCAAGCTGCCTGAAAGGATCTTCCGGGAGATGCGAGCCAGTCTCTTTTTTGACGATATCCTTGAAAATTAAAACCAGTTTTTTCATATCTTCCGTGTCAAGGTCGGTGTCCAGTCTGAAGCCCCTCTCTCTTTTCAGGGACTCCATTTCCTCGTCGAAAAGGGCATCGTCGATATCGAGGGTGATCTTGGAGAATACAGATATGAAACGCCGGTATGAATCGTAGGCAAACCTGGGGTTGCCGCTCACTGCCGCCAGCGCTTCTACGGTTGCGTCATTCAGGCCCAGGTTGATTATGGTGTCCATCATGCCCGGCATGGATACCGCCGAGCCGCTTCGCACGGCCACTAAAAGGGGATCCGTCGCTGATCCGAATCCCTTTCCGGACAATTTTTCAACCCTGGCGATGCTTTCCCTTACCTGATCCATTATTTCAGCCGTAAGGGTCTTGTTCTCGGCATAGAATCTCACGCAGGCATCGGTGGTGATGACAAAGCCCGGCGGAACCCGAAGCCCGGCCTGGGTCATGGAGCACAGACCGGCGCCCTTTCCCCCCAGAAGCTTCTTGTCTTTGGAGTCGCCGTCGCTGAACATGTAAACATAGGTGTTCTGCTTTTCATTTTCTCTCATCATTTCACCCTCCCCCATGTGACGCCTGTTCTTTAATGTCGTCACATGTAATGCCTTGCCGGACTTTTTTCCGGCCTGCTCCCGAATGCCGGGCCCGCAAGCGCTGCCTCAGGCTTTTTCATGCGGATTAATTACTACCTTGATGGACTCCCTGCCGTCCGACACAAGCTGGAAGCCATAAGCGATGTCGACAAGCCCCAGCCGGTGTGTGATTAAATCATCAACTATTATGTCGCCGGATTCGATCAGATTCATTGCCTCGGTAATATCGGGAGGCCCGCAGTAATAAGAAGTGAGGATTGTAATTTCTTTCATCCAGAAATCGTTTACGGGAACAACAACTTTTTTGTCTGGTCCGGGAACTGCAAAAAGCACGACCACGCCGCCTTTGTCTACGCACTCCCATGCCTGTTTCATTGCCTGTTCTGCCGCGGCGCACAGCATTACGGCATCCGCCTTTTTGCCGCTTCGGGCAACCAGCTCTTCGGCCATGTTATCCCCCGCTTCGATGAGCATATCGGCGCCCATGCGGGAGGCGTATTCCAGCTTCATTTTATTGATGTCCACCGCCGCTACCTTGCATCCCTTCAACCTGGCCATCCGCACATGGAGCAGTCCGGACATTCCGCAGCCGATTACCAGCACAGAGTCTCCCTTTTTTATCCCGGCAAGTCGCTGGGCCCGGACGACGCAGGCCAGAGGTTCAATGAATGTGCTCTGATCAAAAGTGATTTTTTCCGACAGCCGGTAGGTTCCCTTTTCCACAAGCTCCCGGGGAACCAGAATATATTCGGCAAAGCCTCCGGGCAGCCTTTCCTTGATCTCCGCGCACTGGGGAAAGTGATCGTTTAAGCAGTAAAAGCATTTTCCGCAGGGCACTTTCGGGGCGATAAACACTCTGTCGCCCGGTTTGTATCCCCTGACAGATTCGCCTACGGACACGATCTCGGCGCCGATTTCGTGCCCCTGAACCAGCGGGGCTCTCGGAAGCCGGTACCATTCAACGACGTCGCTGCCGCATATGCCGCAGGAGATTACCTTTGCCAGCATCTCCCCTGGGCCGGGCTCCGGCGTTGGCATTTCCTCTATGCGTATGTCCCTGTTGTTGTACCAGCGGGAAACTTTCATTTTTCCCTTTTCAAGGTATTGTAAAGGTCAAAGGCGCGGGCCGGAGTTTCGTTTTCGTGAACAACGGCCCTAATGGCCTGAATCATGGCCACAGGCGCTTCGGACTGGAAAATGTTGCGTCCAATATCAACGCCGTAGGCGCCCTGCTGAACAGCGTTATAGGCCATTGTGAGGGCCTCCGGTTCCGGTATCTTCTTGCCGCCCGCCATAACAATGGGAACCGGGCATGAAGCGGTGACGGTTTCAAAGTTTTTTTCTATATAATAAGTCTTGATATAGTGGGCTCCGAGCTCAGCGCAAATCCGGCAGGCCAGGCGGAAATACTGCGCGTCGCGGGCCATGTCCTTGCCCACGGCCGTTACGGCAAGGGTGGGAATGCCGTAACGGTTGCCTATGTCAACCATCCGGGTCATGTTGATTATGGACTGCTTTTCATATTCACCGCCGATGAAGACCTGGACAGCCATGGCACAGGCGTTCAAGCGGATTGACTCTTCAATGTCAACTGCAATGTCCTCATTGGACAGCTCTTTGAGAATGCTGGCGCCTCCCGAAACCCTGAGTACTATTGAGTTGGAGGTAGAGGGGGGTATGACGCTTCGCAAAATTCCACGTGTCAGCATAAGTGTGTCCGCGAAGGGTAACAGGGGGAGAATGTTTATGTCGACCCTTTCAAGGCCGGTGGTCGGTCCCTGAAAATATCCGTGATCTATCGCGAGCATGACAGTCCGGCCTGACTGGGGATTAAATATTCGGGCCAGCCTGTTTTTTATTCCCCAGTCCAGAGAATTCGATCCTTTTATGAAAAACCCTTCAGTTTCCTGGGGCCTGTCTGTATAAAATAATTTGGCTTCCTTTATTTCGTCCATATCGGCCATTTTCAGATTCTCCCTTCCTGTTAATCGGTTCTTTTCTTTTTTTTAACCACGTTTTATACCATAATTAGTTAATGCTATAAAGTGCTTGCCCGGAGCGAAACGCTGCCGAAGGATACGTCGCGCCTCGCGTCATAGCGGTTGTAGCCGTAGGCGGCCATGGCGCACGACGGCCTTACCTTCAAGCAGGAAGCACCTCTTCGAAAAGCTGTTTCAGTCCAGAAGCTCCCGTATTCGCCTTGAGAGTTTCTCGAGAGGGAATGGCTTCTGTATGAACCCGCTGCATCCCCGGTCCATGATCTTCCTTGCCTCTCCTTCTATGGTGTAGCCGCTGGCGAGAAGCACCTTAACGCCGGGATTGATCTGTGCAAGGCGATCGAAGGTTGCTCCCCCCGAAAGGCCCGGCATGATCATGTCCAGTATAACAAGGTCGATTTCTTCTTGCTTCCTTCTATAGAGATCCATCGCCTCCCGTCCGCTTTCCGCCGAGTAAACCCGGTATCCCAGGAACTCCAGCAGTTCCATGCTCGCGTCAAGGACCATTTTTTCGTCATCCACCAGAAGGATCGTCTCGGAGCCCCGCAGAGCGATATCGTCGGTTGCCGCTTCCCGGGCCTCTTCTTTTTCCGAAGCAGGCAGGTGAATGGTAAAAGTGGTCCCCCGGCCGGGGGAGCTGTCCACGTGGATCATGCCCCCGTGACCCTTGATGATACCGTAGGCCGTCGCCAACCCAAGGCCGGTACCTCTTCCCATTCCCTTAGTCGTGAAAAAGGGATCGAAGATGTGTGCCTTTGTGCTCTCGTCTATGCCGGTTCCTGTGTCGGTTACGGTGATTTTCACATAGCCGCCCGCGGCCATGCCCTCATAGATAGCCTGTGTATCATCAAGAACGACCTGCTCTGTCTTCAGGAAGATAATTCCGCCGCCGGGCATGGCATGCCAGGCATTCACGCAAAGATTCATGAAGACCTGTTCCATCTGCACATGGTCAGCCTCAACGATACAGGGATCATGGCTGTATTCTTCACGGATGGTTATTTCCTTGCGGGTTCTTCCGAACATGGAGGCTGTTTTTCTTATGATATCGCTCATGGATAAGGGCTTCACTTCGTACCTTCCGCTCCGGGCGAAACCGAGAAGCTGTTTTGTAAGGTCCGCCCCGCTTTCAACAAGCTCCTCCACGTGTTTGAGCTTTTCGTAATGGGGGTGGAACGGTTCGAGAGTAAGCTTTATCAGCGAGGCATAACTCTGGATGCCCGTGAGCAGGTTGTTGAAATCATGGGCCACCCCTGCCGCGAGAGTGCCGATGGCCTTAAGCTTCTGGGCTCCGGCGAGCCGACGCTCAAGCTCAAGCTTCTCCGCCTCGGTCTGCTTACGGTCGGTGATGTCTGATGCAATACAGAGACTCGCCGGTTTTCCCTCCCATGTTATGAGGGTGACGCTCATGTCAGCCCACCGGGTGTTCCCCCGGGCGTCTATAAAGCGAAATGAATAGCGGGGTGGAACGTCTTTGCCCTCCAGTCTCTGAACGTATCGATCGTAAACCATGTGCCGGTCCTCGGGATGGATCAGGGCAGTGAAAAGATCGGTGGTCAATTCTTTCAGCTCATATCCCGTAAGATCAGAAAATCTTTTGTTGCAGAAGGCAATCGCGCCATCCTGTGCGAGGAAGATTGCTTCCGCGGCGGTCTCCACGAGGGCACGGTACTTCTCCTCGCTTTCCCGCAGCGCCCCCTCAACCCGCTTCCGGTCGGTAAGGTCAACGATAGCCCCCCTGATCCCCAGGGGCTCATCCCCGATTCTGGTAACAGCCGGATAGATCAGCAACGGAAAGGTGCTCCCGTCTTTTCGAATTCCCTTGTACTCGGACGGAGCCTGCCACTCCCCGTCCAGCAGCCTCTGAATGTTGCCCGCCAGTCTCTCCTGGTCGTCGGGGGCGATCATCTGAATCCCGTTCAGGCCTTGTTCAAGATCGGAGCGTGAGTACCCGAAGGTTTCGAAGATGGCAGGGTTTGCGGAAAGGACAGTGCCCTGGAGGTCCACCTCGAAAAGTGCGATCGGCAAAAAATCAAAAAGTTCCCTGTATTTCTTTTCACTTTCCCGCAGGGCCTTCTCCGTTTCTTCAAGTTCCCGGATTCTTTTTTTTAAGGATGTTATTTCTTTGGTTATTCTGTGATTGGGCTTTGACGGGCCGACCATGTGTCCCCCAAAAATGGGCTTCATGAGAAAGCCCGTGTGAATGGTGCCCCCGGCGCGATTCGAACGCGCGGCACACGGATTAGGAATCCGTTGCTCTATCCTGCTGAGCTACGGGGGCGGGCTTTTCATGCTCACAAGAAAGAAAAGCATCTATCACCATTTACAGGGGGTGTCAATAGAGCCGGGTACCGGCTATTCTGCATCATTTTTATGTTTTCCCCGGAATATACGGGTGTTTAGATGTTGATTATTCGGCATTCCAGGTGTTCTCGGGGGATTTTTCAGAGGTGACGTTCGATAATGCAATCTTCCCTGAAATTGCATATTTTCAAGTATTCCGATGTTGTTCCCGCCAGTGCGGCTTCAGGCAACAGGCCTATAAGCTCAGACTCAAGTATGTTGATGCCTCGCGTTTCCGCTTCTTTTTGCACCATATCGAATACAGTAATGATGGGTGTTATGTCGCAATCCGTCAGGTTCATTGAGACCTGAACGATGTTTCTGGTTTCCAGGGCTATGCCGACGGCCTGAACATGGAGGAGACCGCCGCTTGACTGTCTTATCGTCCGGGCTATTTCTTTGGCTATATCGAGTTTGTTCGTATCGAGATTGATGTTGAAGGCCACCAGCGGCTTTCTCGCCCCTACGGCCGTGGCGCCCTTCTCGGGGCTGAACCGGGCCAGCCCTTCGTCCGGGCTCCAGGCCGGATCCGTCAGCCGATGTGGGAGGTACTCATATCCCCCCCTGCGGATCATGGCGAGTCTTTTTCGCTCAGGTATACGGGCCGCTTCACCGTAAAAATAAACGGGTACGCCGTTTCGCTCCGCGTATTCGCGACCGAAACTATGGGCGATTTTGACGGCGTCTTCCATGGCCGCGTCCTTCAGGGGTATGAAGGGAACCACGTCGACGGAACCTAAGCGGGGGTGGGCTCCATGGTGCTTCCGCATGTCGATCAATTTCAGGGCCTGCTCTGAAGCGGCGAGGACGGCGATCCTGAGAGGCTCCGGCTCTCCGATAAGTGTCAGAACGCTTCGGTTGTGGTCAAAATCCGTGGAGAAGTCGATAATCCTGATGCTCCTCACAGTGGCCGCCGCGTCGACGATGGCCAGCAATGTTTCTCTGTTCCGACCTTCGCTGAAATTGGGGACACACTCGATGAGGGGCATTCTTTACACCTGGTAGATAACGCGTGATGGAAGTTCTATACAGGTCAGGCTGCCACCGTAAACGGCGCCTGTGTCGATGCCTATCTTATGGTCTTCAAGGAAAGGATAACTGAAGGGCGTGTGGCCGAAGACGACCGTTTTTCCGAAGTCGAAGGAGGAATGAATAAATTCGTTCCTTATCCAGAGAAGATCCTTGCGGTTCTGTTTTGACGGTTCAATTTTCGGCCTCAGGCCCGCGTGAACGAATATGTACTCTTCTGTTTCATAGATGGGCAACAGAGACTTGAAGAATTCCCGATGCTGTTGAGGGACATTAATAATCTCGTCACCCTTGCCGCCCCGGTATCCATAGGATGTAGCCGTCGCTCTTCCCCCGTTCTGAAAGAAAATGGTTCTGCTGTCTTCGTCGGGCCTGTCGATGTAGTTCATTAACATTTCTTCATGGTTTCCCATCAGGCAGGTTACTTTTTTGTTCCGCCGCTTGAGATCTATGATCAGATCAACCACTTCCCTGGAGCGGGCTCCGCGGTCAATGTAGTCGCCGATAAAAAGGAGCCGGTCTCTTCGCCTGTCCATGGGAATCATGTCCAGAAGTTCCTCCAGCATGTCGAAACATCCGTGGATATCTCCTATGGCAAATATCCGTTCCATCTCATCATATCCCCGCCGGGGAGAAAAATTGTTATTGGGGAGCCAGAAGAGCCTCCACGAATTCGACGCTGTTGAAAGGCTGGAGATCGTCCACTTTTTCGCCGACTCCGATAAACCGTATCGGCAGTTTAAGTTCCTGGGCGATTCTAATGACGATTCCTCCCTTGGCTGTTCCGTCGAGTTTCGTCAGAACAAGACCTGTTATGCCTATTGAGTCGTTGAACATTTTTGCCTGGGACAGGGCGTTCTGTCCCGTGACGGCATCGAGAACCAGGAGTGTTTCATGGGGAGCCTCCGGAAGTTCCCGGGCCATGACGCGTTTAATTTTTTTGAGCTCATCCATGAGGTTTGTCTTTGTGTGGAGCCGCCCCGCCGTGTCTATCAGAAGAACCCTTGTTCCCCGGGCCCGGGCCGCGTGAATGGCATCGAAGACCACGGCCGATGGATCACTGCCGGCAGACTGCTTGATCAGTGGCGCTTCAGTTCGCCCGCTCCAGATTTCCAGCTGCTCTATGGCGGCCGCCCTGAATGTGTCAGCGGCGGCCAGCATAACACTGAAGCCTTCCTGCTTGAGATGTGAAGCGATCTTGCCCACGGTGGTCGTCTTGCCCGTTCCGTTCACTCCCACCACCATTATGGTATAGGGGCCGTTGTCAGGAATGGGCGGTGAATATTCGCTGTGCTCGAGAATGGATATCATGTATTTTTTTATGACCTCTCTGAGAACCTCCGGACTGTCAAGCTCCTTTCTCTTGGCCCTGAACTTCATCTCCTCGATCATTGTCTGGGCAAAGGCCGGACCCAGGTCAGCGGCTATGAGAAGCTCTTCGAGCTCTTCATAAAACTCAGCCGAAATATACCTTTCCCCGACTACCATGTCCTCAAGGTTTCTAACAAAACTGCTGCGTGTCTTTGAAAGGCCCTCCTTCAGCTTTGAAAAAAAACCGCCCCCACTTTTTTTATCCATGACTGTTCCTTGTTTGCTCCTGTATAGATGCTGAGTGTACTCGACGTTTCTATACTGTTTGACAGTTTATGTAAAGATTCATCTTGATCAATGGAATCCGCGACGTCTTCCCTGATGTAGGCGGGCCGGTGGCGTCATCATTTTTCCGATGATGTTCCAGGTTGTTTTACGGGTGACAAAATGGAAAGAGGAGGGCAATTAAGGCAGGTTCAGTTCATGTTTACTGAGACTATTGTCGATATGCCGCTTTTCTGCATGGTGACGCCGATGAGGTTGTCCGCTGTCTCCATGGTGCGCCTGTTGTGGGTTATGTAGATTATCTGTGATTCCCGTGCAACATCAGCAACCATTTTTGTAAAAAGGTCCACGTTGCTGTCGTCAAGGGGGGCATCGGCCTCATCAAGGACGAGGAAGGGCGTGGGTCGGAACATCAGAATGGAAAATATGAGGGCTACTGCCGCAAGCGCTTTTTCTCCTCCCGAAAGCAGGGAAAGGTTCTGGGTTTTTTTGCCGGGAATCTGGATCTCGATATCAATGCCCGTCTCGAGCATGTCCGATTCGTCCGTAAGATGGAGAGATCCTCTTCCTCCGGGAAAGAGGCGCGGGAAAACCCGCTTAAAGTTGGCGTTTACCCCATCGAAGGTCTCGGTAAAACGCTTTTTCGATATTTTGTTGATTCGCGAAATCGTCTTCTGAAGAGTTTCCAGAGAGGTCTCCAGGTCTTTCACCTGTGCTCCGAGGAATTCATGGCGCTGCTTCAATTCCTCGTATTCACTCAAGGCCAGAAGATTTACTTCCCCGAACTCGTCTAAACGCTTTTTGTTCTCGGCAAGTTTTCGTTCCAGCTCGCTCTTCTGCGCTTCTTCAAGGGGTTTGAAGTCGTGCGCCATATTTTGGAGATCCTGGTGGTACCTTTCCTGAACGCCGGTTTTTAGCGCCTCTGCCTGCATCGATACCTGGCGGGAGTCGAGAGTTACTCGGTTCAATTCGCGGGCCACCGCGTCCAGATTTTTCCTCGAGGACTGCAGAAGCGATTCCTGATCCCGGCGGAACTTTTCCAGAGCTTCATGACCTTCCCTCTTTTCCGACAGGTTTTGTTCGGCCTTTTCAAAATCGGTGTAAAGCAGCACGAGACGCTTCTTGGCCTCGTCGGCATCCGCCAGGGCGCTTCTGATATTTTCAGCGCAGTCCTCAATGTCGCCGGAGGTTGCCTTAATTCTGTCATCGATTTCCCTGATTGTTTGCTTGAGTGTTTTCAGTGACCGAGAGCCGGATTCTCTTCTCTCTTCCAGGGATGAGAGGGCAATTTTCCTTTTCGTAAGCTCCTGCTCCTCATCTCTGAGTCGCGCGGTTGTGCTTTTCCACTTTTCCTGGAGCTCTATAATGCGGTCCTGGTCGATGCTTATCCTGGCCTCGTTTTTCAGGATCTCTTCCCTGCTTTCACAAATGCGCCGCCTTGCTGCCTCCTCCTCCCTTTCCATGGTTTCTTTGTTAAATGAGAGTACCGCGCTCTGGCGGTCTATCCAGGAAATTTCTCCCTCGATTCGCTCTATGTCCTTTTTCTTTTCGCTTATCAGGATTTCCTGCTCATGAAATGCCTTTCTGAGATTCTCCAGCCCTTCTTCAAGTTCAACGATCCGTGATTCGGTTTCATCCCTTTTCCCCAGCTCCTCATGCAGCTGTTCCTGGAGGCCATCTATATTTCGCTGGAGTTCGGAAATTTCCCGCTTGTTCCGCAGCAGCGAGTGTCCTCCGTTGCTGCTTCTCCCGCCTGTCAGGATGCCGCTGCCGCTTATAATGTCTCCTTCAGGTGTGACGAAGGTCCCCGTGAATCCGTTTTTTCTCCAAAGTTTGGTGCCTGTAACGAGGTCCGGTATCAGGAGAATATCTCCGAAAAGGCGGTCAATGAATTTCTTCAGCTCCGCTTTTCTTGGCCTCACTATGTCAGTAAGGCGCACGGCATTCTCAAGGTGTTCCGGGAGATTGCCATTGGGATCGCAGGTTCTTCCCTCTTCAAGGGGCATGAAGCTTCCCCGTCCGCTGCCGCTGTTCTTCAGGAAGTCGATGGCCTTTATGCCATCCTCGTGCTTTTCCACCAGAATAGACTGGATTTTTTCGCCCAGGGCCGCTTCCACTGCCACCTCGTATTCACGGGGAACATCCATCTGTTCGGCTACCAGGCCGTGAATTCGGCCGGCCTCCCAGGATGATTTACGGGACTCCTTAAGGATGGAGCGTGTTCCTTCGCTGCACCACTCGAGATTTTCCTGGATTTCCACTAGCGAGGAGAGGCGGGACTTTTTCA
>JAQUQY010000008.1 GCA_028715865.1 Syntrophales bacterium | reverse complement strand
TGAATTTCATTCTTATTTTCGGCGCCCTGGCCGCCTTAAAGGCGACCCTTACACTGCCAGGCATTGCGGGCATCGTTCTCATCATCGGCATGGCAGTTGATGCCAATGTATTGATATTCGAGAGGACTCGCGAAGAGATTCGCCTTGGCAAGCCCCCGCGGTCCGCGGTCAAGGCAGGTTACGGTAAGGCCCTCTCCACAATTATTGATGCCAACGTAACCACACTTATAGCAGCACTGGTTCTCTTCCAGTTCGGAACGGGGCCGGTACGGGGATTTGCTGTAACCCTGAGTCTGGGCATCATCTGCAGCATGTTTACGGCCATATTCGTGACAAGGATAATTTTCGACTATTTCATATGGTATCGCCGTATACAGCGTGTCAGAATATAGGAGCATGGGATGGAATTCATAAAACCCGATACCAACATCAATTTCATGAGGTTTACCAGGGCTGCTGTCATCGCTTCACTGGTAATGATAGTAATCGGGGCCGCTTCCCTGCTCTTTCAGGGCGGACCAAAACTTGGGATCGATTTCGCCGGGGGAACTCTGATCCAGGTTAAATTCGAGAAGCCAACCTCGGCGGGTGAAATAAGAAACTCCCTCCGTGGTACGGAAATGTCAGGTAGCGTCATTCAGCAGTTTGGGGGAGTTCATGATCAAGAGTTTCTTATCAGGACGGAAATGTCATCTTCCGAGCTGGAAGGCCTCTCCGAGCTTGTTGAAAGCGCCCTTGCCACCCAGTACGGACCCGATCAGTTCGATATCAGGCGTGTGGAAGTTGTGGGAGCCGCCGTGGGAAAGGATCTCCGTCAGAAAGGCATGCTCTCCATATTGTATGCCATGATAGGAATACTTATCTACATTACCTTGCGCTTTGAATTTCGCTTCGCTCTAGGCGCCATCATAGCCCTGGTTCATGACATAATTATAACCGTCGGCGTATTTTCAATTCTCGGCAAAGAGTTTACGCTGCCCGTCATAGCGGCCCTGCTGGCAATCATCGGGTACTCTCTTAACGACACAATTGTCGTTTTTGACCGTATACGGGAGAACATGAAGGGTCTAAGCAAAAAGGGCATACACGAGATTCTCAACGCCAGCATCAACCAGACCCTTAGCAGGACCCTGTTAACGGCCTTTACGACGCTACTGGTAGTGGGGGCTCTCTTTTTCCTCGGGGGCGCTGTTATTAATGATTTTGCCTTCGCTCTAATAGTGGGCATAATAATAGGTACCTATTCCTCAATATTCATAGCGAGTCCCACCGTTCTCGCCTGGGAACGGCTGTGGCCTTCCAAAGACGAGAGAAAAAGGTTGCGTTAGCGTGCCATCCCTTGAAGCGTTGGGATTGACGATTTTCATACTCATTCTCTTTGTTGGAGTCTACTCCATTATTTTTGGTTTTCCCGGGACGATAATCATTCTCTTCGATGCCTTCCTGTTCGCCTCTTTCACGGGGTTCAGGATTGTCGAGCTGAAACACATAGTAATTATAGCACTCTTGGCCATTGCCTTGGAAATAGCCGATTCTCTTATAGGTCTTTCGAATCTGAAAAAGCCGCGTATATCCCTTTTCGGGGTGGCGGCATCCATTATCGGTTCCATCCTTGGAGCCGTCGTGCTTACGAAAGTATTCTACGGCCTGGGAACGCTGATAGGTATTTTTGCGGGGGGGTTCATGGGTCTGCTGGTAGCCCAGCAGATCGAGCAAAAATCATTGAAACCAGCCTTTCGTGAAGCCACGACAGCCACGATTGTCAGGAATGCCGTTGTATTGGTCAAGGGGACCGCAGCCATTGGAATGACGGCCTTTATGCTGTCGCGCTTGTACTCATAAGGTCCAGGGAAAATGGGAAAAAACAAAAAATCTGTTTTCAGAGAATACGTCACAACCTTTATAGTCGCCGTTTTAATAGCTCTTTTCGTTCGAACCTTTGTGGTGCAGGCCTTTAAGATACCTTCGGGCTCAATGAAGGAAACACTTCTTGTTGGCGACCATATTCTTGTCAATAAATTTATTTACGGTGTTAAGCTTCCATTTGTCAGGGCAACGTTAATTCCAATCAGTAAACCAAAGCGGGGAGACATTGCCGTATTCATATACCCTGAAGACAGGAGCAAGGACTTTATCAAGCGAGTTATCGCCGTAGCGGGAGACCGGGTTGAAATTCGGGACAAAAAAATATTCGTTAACGGTGTTATCCATACCGACAATCAAGGTATATATCGTGATGAAACTATCTACCCCCGGTCGGTTCAGCCCAGGGACAATTTCGGCCCCGTACTGGTGCCGGAGGGCCATGTTTTTACAATGGGAGACAATCGTGACGAGAGCTACGACAGCCGCTTCTGGGGCTTTGTCAGCCTTGATGATATGCACGGAAAGGCTTTCATTATATACTGGTCATGGGACAGGAGCAGCCGGAGCGTCAGATGGGACAGGATAGGCAACATACTGAAGTAATTCTTGACACAGCCCTACCCCGTTGCTATAGAAAGCGTAATTTATAAGTAGCAGTTTCAGCAACAGGAATCACGCCCATGGCAAGCATCTTTATAAATAGCCCGGACAGCCTTCCCCTTTCATAACGGGAAGGCTTTTTTTCGTAAGGTTTCTATTTGGGGATAAAAAGCCGAGAGATCACCGGCAGGAAAGAGTAACATGGGAATTACCAAAAGGGTTGTAATGGACGCTGAAGGAATTGACAGGTCCATTACAAGAATAGCTTATGAAATGCTGGAGGACAACAAAGGGGCCACAGACCTGATACTCGTGGCAATAAGGTCAGGAGGAATTCTGCTCTCCGGGAGGATTAAGGAAAAAATCGCCAATATTGAAGGAGTTGAAGTTCCACGGGGGATTCTTGACATAACTCTATATCGTGACGACGTGGTGATGACGGGCAAAAAGCCACAGATGGGGGAGACGGACATTCCCTGTTCTCTCAATGACAAGAAAGTCGTGCTGGTGGATGATGTCATTTTTACGGGACGAACTATCAGGGCGGCAATGGATGCCCTGATGGATTTCGGAAGGCCGCGGCTTATCCGCCTCGCTGTTCTCGTTGACCGTGGCCACAGGGAACTGCCCATAAGGCCCGATTACGTTGGGGAAGTCCTTCCGTCTGCGCTTTGGGAAGATGTTAATGTTAACCTTTCAAAGTCGGGGGGGACCGACGAAGTGCTTATTATCCAGGATATGGGTATGGATTGAAAAAATTAAATATGATGGTTCCGTAAAAAGTCGCTGGAGCCATCGAATCCTGATTTCCCTGGAAATCATGATCGAATCCGATGGCTTAGTAAAAAGTTCCGCAGGCAAGGCAGGCGGGCGAATCCTGAGGAATGAGTCGCACTTATGGTGCGTCGCAGTGACGAAGGATGAAGCCCAACGAAGCATCCGGTGACTTTTACGAAGTCATCAAATATAAGTCAAATAGATCAGGTTGACGAGGTGTCCCGGCCAGGGGACAATTTTGGACGCGGCTAGAGAACAAGCGGGAGTACAATGATACTAGAAAGAAAAGACGTTCTGGGGCTTAGCGACTTTTCCGCCGCTGAAATTGACCTCGTTCTTGACACCGCCGAAACATTCAGAGAAATATCAACAAGAACCATCAAGAAAGTTCCCACCCTTAGGGGAATCACGGTTATAAATCTTTTCTATGAAGCCAGCACCAGGACGCGGACGTCCTTTGAAATCGCGGCAAAACGCCTAAGTGCCGATGCGGTGAACATTTCCTCTTCCACAAGCAGTGTGGTGAAGGGAGAAACACTGTCGGACACCGCAAAAACCCTCGAAGCCATGAGTCCTGATATCATTGTCATCCGACACCCCTGCGCCGGTGCTCCACATATTCTCGCCCGCCTGCTTAGCCAATCAATTATTAATGCCGGTGACGGATCGCACGAACATCCAACGCAGGCCCTGTTGGACATGCTAACCATCAGGCATAAAAAAGGAGCCATTCAAGGCCTGAAGGTAGCCATCGTGGGTGATGTAAAGCACAGCCGGGTGGCCCGTTCAAATATCCACGGATTGACAACAATGGGGGCGTCGGTTACCGTCTGCGGCCCAGCGATGCTGATGCCACGGGCGGTCGAACGTATGGGTGTGGTTGTCGAAACAAACATGAAAGATGCCCTCAGAGATGCCGACGTTATCATAATGCTCCGCATGCAGCTCGAAAGGCAACGCTCGCATGTATTCCCCTCTTCCAGAGAATACGCGCGGCTTTTCTGCCTAACCCGTTTAATGCTGGAAAACGCCAAGCCGGATGCCATAGTAATGCATCCAGGTCCCATTAACCGGGGCATTGAAATATCTCCGGATGTTGCCGACGGTCCACAGTCCGTTATACTCGAACAAGTTACGAACGGTGTCGCCATCCGCATGGCTCTTCTCTACCTGTTGGCAGGAGGCCGCCAATGAAGTTGATGTTAAAGGGAGGAAGAATCATAGATCCATCTCAGGATATTGATGAGACGATGGACCTTCTCATCGAGGGAGGTGTTGTATCTAAAATCGCCAAAAACATACCGGCGCCTCGCGGCAAGGCAGGGGGAGGGGCTGTAGTTTTAGACATGGAAGGGAAAATCGTGGCGCCCGGATTAATCGACATGCATACCCACCTCAGAGAGCCGGGCCACGAGTACAAGGAAACAATTCTCTCGGGGAGCCTGGCGGCGCTGGCGGGAGGCTTCACGGCCATTGCCTGTATGGCAAACACCAAGCCCGTCAATGACAGCCGATCCGTAACCGAATTTATTCTTCGGCAGGCAGCTTGCGCAAATCTGGCACGAATCTATCCAGTGGCTGCCGTCAGCATTAATCTTGAGGGAGGCTGCCTTACGGAATTCGCCGACCTTAAAGATGCCGGAGCCGTTGCTTTTTCCGATGACGGCAAACCAGTGGCGGACAGTGGCCTCATGAGGCAGGCTCTCGAATACGCCTGTTCACTGTCAATGCCGGTTCTTTCCCATTGTGAGGACCGTGACCTTGCCGGAGAAGGCATGATGAACGAAGGTTTCGTGTCCACTGAACTCGGTCTTACGGGGATCCCCTCCATATCTGAAGACATAATGGTGTCCAGGGATATCGAACTCGCCTGCTATACGGGCACGTCCGTCCACATTGCCCATGTGAGCACCGCCGGCGCCGTGGAGCTCATACGAAACGCCAAAGCCCGGGGTGTGAAAGTAACCGCCGAAACGGCTCCACATTATTTTACCCTTACCGATGAAGCCATTAGAACCTATTCTACAGACCTCAAGGTATATCCCCCTCTCCGGGGTATCGAAGACAGGAATGCCGTAAGGGAAGGCCTGCGGGACGGAACCATCGATTCCATTGCAAGCGATCACGCGCCCCACTCTTCCATAGAAAAGGATGTCGAGTTTGCCTATGCCGCCCCCGGGTTGATCGGTCTTGAAACATCCCTTGGCCTGTCCCTTGCTCTTGTAGATAAGGGAATACTTACGGCACGCCAGCTCATCGCAATAATGAGCATGAACCCCGCACGAATCCTGAATGTTCCCGGCGGATCCCTGAGAAAAGGCGAGCTTGCCGACGTTACCGTCATTGACATGGAAAGGACATGGACTGTTGATATGAAAACCTTCCGGTCGCAAAGCAGGAATTGTCCCTTCCACGGTTGGGCATTAAAGGGAAAAGCCGTCATGACAATTGTAGGCGGCGCTATCAAGTATCGGGATAACGATCCTCACCTGTGACAGAACAAAGTTTGTCTTTTTCCCTCAGGAAGTTGTCCTTTAAGGCAGGGAAAATATTCCCATTCAGTGTACTTGGAGCATGGCTGTTTTTTCTGATCAAAAATTTTTGTTAAAAGGCCTGCCATGAACGCAAAAAATCACAATGAGGAGAATCTTCTTTACAGGCTCAAGGACTTGATAATGCGAAACCGGGAATTCGATATTATCGATTTCTTTTCAGAACTTCATCCCGCCGACATCGCGGACCTTATCGATAACCTTGATGAACAGGACAAGCACCGCCTTTTTTCGCTACTTGATGTTGATACTGCGTCGGACGTTATTCTCGAACTCTCGGACATGTCAAGAGAGCAGATCATTGAGGAGTTGTCCCATGAGCAGTTGACTAATATCATCGATGAGATGGACTCTGACGACGCGGCGGATTTCATTGCCGAACTGTCCGATGACCAGGCAAAGGCCGTTCTTGAATCAATCGAGCCTGAAGAATCGGAAGATGTAAAAGAGCTTCTCAAGTACGCAGAGGACACTGCCGGCGGCATAATGCAGTCCGAGCTCGTGTCGGTAAATAAAGGAGCCACTATAAACGGAGCTTTCCGGGCCGTAGTGGACGCGAAGGATGAAATTGAAAACATCTACAACATTTTTGTGGTTGACGAAGAGAACAGGCTCGTGGGTGCCGTTCCCCTCCAGCGACTTATAACGGCAAGCCGCTTCACTCCCATAGTGGATGTCATCGAAAAGTCCATTCCCAGCGTGGGGCCCCAAATGGACCAAGAGGAAGTTGCACATATATTCGAGAAGTATGACCTTCTTTCACTGCCCGTTGTCGATGAGAATCAGCGGCTCCTGGGGCGGATCACCATCGACGACGTCGTAGACGTAATCCAGGAGGAAACTTCGGAGGACTTATTCCGCATAGCAGGCCTTGGGGAGGACGATTCAATTTTCAACAGAACAGGGGATTCCGTGAAAAAGCGGCTCCCTTGGCTCTACCTTAATCTTGTTACTGCCCTTGTTTCGGTCCTGGTTATCGGTTTCTTCGAGGAAACAATCAAGATAATGGTTGTCCTTGCCGTTTTTATGCCCCTCGTGGCTGGGCTGGGGGGGAACGCCGGAAGCCAGACACTTACTCTCATCGTCAGGGGAATGGCACTGGGAGAAGTGACCTTTCAGAACGCGAAAAGGGCGCTCTACCGACAGGTTATGGTAGGGCTGGCCAACGGCTTCGCCGTTGGTTTTGTAATAGGTGTTATAGCATGGATCTGGAAAGGCATGCCCATCCTCGGCCTGGTACTGGGACTTGCCATGATCATTAGTATTTTTGCCGGAACCCTTGTTGGAGTTCTTATCCCCCTCAGCCTCAAGCGTTTTAAGCTCGACCCGGCCCTCGGTTCACACATTTTCCTTACGGCCTTTACCGATGCCTTTGGTTTTTTTACCTTTCTTGGCCTCGCAACGATATTCCTCAGGCTCTTGACATGACGGGCGTGAGAACCATAGAACGAGTCATCGGATATGTGCTGTCCTCCCAGGATTATGGAGAGTCTGACAGGATAGTAACTTTTTTCAGCGGAGAGAAAGGCAAGCTCAAGGGTATCGCCAAGGGAGCCCGAAAAAGCCGCAGGCGCTTTGTCAATGCTCTGGAACCTTTCTGCCTTTCCTCGATCCTTCTTTCGAGAAGGCGTGCGGGGAGACTCTTTATCATTGAGGAGTGTGATGTTGTCAACCATTATGCCGCCGTAAGGCAGGATATTGAGAAAACTCTTGCGGCATCATATTTTGCCGAACTGGCGGATCTTTTTACGGTTGAGGAAAAACCCGCTAAACGCCTTTTTGATCACATGAAAGACTTCCTGGATCTCTTGGCGGCGAGTTCTTTTTCAGAGTCCCTGGTCAGGCTTTATGAATTACGCCTGCTTGCACTTTCCGGTTATGATCCGGCCCTTGATAGTTGCACGGTGTGCGGAAAGGTTCTTAATCGTGGCGAAGGAGGGACTTTCGTTCTCGAAGACGGCGGTGTCCGGTGTTCTCCATGTCGCGGACTGGTTTCCCGGGGGATAGCGATATCTCCAGGAACGGTTAAAACACTCGTCACGGGAAAAACCATGCCCCTCGACAAAATACGAAGACTTGCCTTCACCGGCCTGGCCCTTCGAGAAAGCGACGAGATACTTACCAGGCTCATCAGGCACATTCTGGGACGGGAACCAAGATCGCTTCGTGTATACAGGGAAGTTATTCTTCTGGGAAATAATAAAAGGTCAACATCCTGAAATGTCCGATTAAGACGGAACGGTCAGCTTGCCTGTCGGATATTCTTGTATTTATGAGGTTTTATACGTTACCATTAAGTCGGCAATTGAAAGACCATTGCATCACATATGGATGTTGCACGAAAAGTGACGATGCCGCTGTTCACTTTATCTATTGTCAGATGATGATCAAATGTTATATTGATTCGACTTTTCATCATAGCTTTTCCAGCGAGGTTTATTCTATTAAATTAACCCCGATGGGATATCGTGATTTCTCAACGTATGCCTATTGAATGGCTTTTATGGTAACCGGTTTTTAATTGAGAACGTCTAAAAATGACAAGCAAAACAAGAGGAATCATAATGGTAGTATCGGCGCCATCGGGAGCCGGCAAAACAACTCTTTGCAAGGAGCTTTTGAAGCTTTTTCCCGGTCTTCACTTTTCCGTCTCATATACTACGCGCCCTCCCAGGCCCCGGGAAAAAGACGGCAGGGATTATCACTTTGTTTCCCTAAAGGAGTTTGAAAAACGTGAGAAACAAGGTGATTTTATCGAGAGTGAAATAATTTTTGGCCACTACTACGGAACATCCCGTAAGGATATAGATGAAGTTCTGAACACCGGGAAGGATATATTGATTGATGTCGATACGAAGGGAGCTAAAAACCTTAAGGAATCAATGGGAGAAGGAGTTTTTGTCTTCATACTGCCTCCCTCTCACCAGGTTCTCAGGAACCGGTTAATGCAACGTGGTTCGGAGGACGAACAGTCCATTGCTCTTCGCCTTGAAAAAGCGGTTGAAGAAATAAGCGACAACTATTTGTATGATTATCTTGTGTTTAATGATAAAGTAGACGAGTCGGTTTTTGTGCTGCAGTCCATATATGTGGCGGAGAAAAACCGGAGAATAAGGCAACTTGATAAACTGGAGAATGTTATTCGTTCGCGGGAAGGAAAAGACTGATTATGGCAAGGGTTACAGTTGAAGATTCTTTGAAAAAGGCAAAAAACAGATTCGCCCTTACGCTTTTGACGGTTCAGCGGGTGCGTCAGCTTTACAAGGGCTCTAAACCTCTATCTGAGAAGAAGACCAACCGGGAAGTGGTAACGGCGTTGCGTGAAATCGCCGAGGAGAAAGTCACCTATTCCAACCCCGAATATCTTGATCATCTTGACGAAACCTTCAAGATGATCCCTCACGAATCCGAGTTCATCGGCAGTGAAGACGAAATCGAGTAATCCGGCACGGGATCGCCTGATTTTCGCTCTCGACACGGGTGAGAGCCTGGAAGAAGCTTTGGGGTGGGTGAGCCTCCTCAGGGATCACGTGGGCATGTTCAAGATAGGAAAGGAAATTTTCACCCGGTTCGGCCCCGCCATCGTGGAAGAAATAGCCTCCCGTGGAGGAAGGATATTCCTGGACCTGAAATTCCACGACATACCCAACACTGTGGCCAGGGCAGTCGAGGCCGCCATGAGAATGCCCGTTGCTATGCTTAATATTCACGCCCTCGGCGGCAGCGCCATGATGAAGGAAGCCGTGAAGGCATCAATTGATTTGTCGAAGGAAAAGGGTGTCAGGCCGCCGATAATTCTTGCGGTAACGGTTCTCACCAGCCTTGACAACGAAGATGTCAAGACGCTTGGTTTTTCCAGCGGAACAAAATCTCTGGTAAAGAGGCTCGCCGTAATGGCACGCGATTCAGGTGTCTCGGGCGTGGTAGCATCGCCTCTTGACGTGGCGCCGCTGAGAAAGATATGCGGCGAGGATTTTTTGATAGTCACGCCGGGAATTCGTTTGACCCGGGAATCTTCCGTTGATGATCAGAAGAGGACCCTCACTCCAAGGGAGGCAATTGCCGCGGGAGCCGACTATATCGTCGTGGGTCGCCCCATCAGGACAGCCGTAGATCCAGTGAAAACATCGGAATATATTACCGAAGAAATAAACAGGGGAAAAAGAATACCAAGGCACAAGGACCTCGAGTAAACTTCATGCAGGTTATATATGGACTACACCCGGTGCTTGAATACTTGAGATCGGGCGGCGAAAACATGGAAGGCATTATTCTGTCCCCTGATAAAAAAGGCGTAGCCGTGGAGGAAATTCTTGATCTTGCCCGGAGTAAGGGAATTCCCGTACGGCGAGAGCGCACCGAAGCCATGGATCGCATGGCTCAGGGAAAGCGCCACCAGGGAGTCCTATCGCTGTGCGGGAATTTTGCCTACACCCCTCTTGACGATATAATATCTGAGGATACTTCAGCGGAAGAGAACCGTCCCCTTCTGATTCTCGATTCCGTAACCGATCCAAGAAACCTTGGTTCACTGGTAAGGAGCGCGCATTGCTTCGGAGCCCGTTGCGTGGTAATTCCAAAAGACAGGGCCGCGCCGGTAACGCCATCAGTTATTAAGGCATCCGCCGGAAGCGCTCACCACATTGCGATTTGCCAAGCGGCGAACATTGCCCGTACGATGGATCTACTCAAGGAGGCCGGATATTGGATATACGGCGCCGATGCCTCCGAAGGCGTAGACTGCCGGGAATTAGATTACCTTGGACGTATTGCCCTTGTTATGGGAAGTGAGAGTTCCGGTCTTAGACCCTTGGTGCGTCAAAAATGTGATTTTCTTATTAAGGTGCCAATGGAAGGCGTAATTGACTCATTGAATGTTTCAGTTGCCGGAGGAATCATCCTTTACGAGGCTATGCAGTGCCGGCTTCGGACCGCGGCCTCTTCCGCTCAAGACGGGGAGAAATGACAATGGCTGAATATATCTGGGAAGGACTGACGAAAAGGAAAGAAGAGAAGAAAGGCGAGCTTGAGGCCGATGACGAAGCCGCCGTGCGGGTTATTCTCAGGCGTCATGGGATACAGCCGACCAAGATAAAGAAAAAACCGAAAGATATTCTTGAAAGTATTCCCTTTTTCCAGCAGAAGGTCAAAGAGAAGGACGTGGTCATCTTCTCTCGTCAGTTTGCCACCATGATCAACGCGGGACTTCCCATCATTCAGTGTCTCGATCTTCTCTCGGCTGAGGAGCCAAACAAGAAATTCAAGAAAATATTGCAGACCATAAAATCGGATATAGAGGGCGGAATTTCTCTTACCGATTCCCTGGCGAAATATCCCGATGTATTCGACGAACTTTTCGTTAATCTCGTGGCTGCGGGAGAAGCTGGCGGCATCCTGGATATCATTTTGAACAGGCTTTCCAATTACATGGAAAAGGCAATGAAGCTGAAGGCCAAGGTAAAGGGCGCCATGACCTATCCGGCATCTGTTCTAGTTATATCCATAGGCGTTGTGGTTCTTCTTCTCTACAAAGTTGTTCCCGTCTTTGAAGACATGTTTTCCGGTATGGGATCAGCTCTTCCGGCTCCTACCCAGTTCCTGGTGGACGCCAGCCAGTTTGTTCAGAGCTACATAATTTATATCGTTGCCATCTTCGCCGTTATTGTTTTTATTTTCAGGCGGTACTATAAAACAAAGTCGGGACGCCTGAACATCGACAGGCTTATTCTCAAGTCACCGGTTTTTGGAATGCTAATGAAGAAAGTTGCCGTGGCCAAGTTCTCAAGGACACTTTCAACCATGATGAGCAGTGGTGTTCCAATCCTTGACGGTCTTGAAATCGTCAGCAAGACAGCCGGGAACAAAGTCGTTGAGAATGCTCTCATGGATACCAGGAAAAGTATAAGCGAAGGAAAAACTATCGCTGAGCCGCTTTTAGCTTCCGGGATTTTCCCTTCCATGGTTGTTTCCATGATCGGTGTCGGCGAGAACACCGGCGCCCTCGATGAGATGCTTGCTAAAATTGCAGATTTTTACGATGACGAAGTGGACGCCGCAGTGGAAGCGCTTACAGCTCTCCTTGAACCCTTCATGATGGTGTTTCTGGGAGGCATAGTTGGAGGCATGCTTATCGCTCTCTATCTGCCCATCTTTTCCATGGCCGGGGCAGTGGGATAGCGAAGCAGAAAAAAATGGTCGGGATGGCGCGATTCGAACGCGCGACCCCTGCGTCCCGAACGCAGTGCCCTACCAGACTGGGCCACATCCCGACATGGCAGTACTCATTAATATAATTCATTGTGAAAAGTCCATTAAAAAATGGGGCAAGCCCGAAGCTGCCGACTGTTAGACAAAGGGGCCATTGCCACTGTGCCGGATTCATGCTATGAGTAAGCCTGTATCGAAAAGTTAAGAGGGTAATTCAGTGATAATATATGATCTTAAATGTGAGAGCGATCATCGTTTCGAGGGTTGGTTCCAGGACAGCGCATCCTTTGAAAAACAAAAAGGGAGCAAAGGCATCGGTTGTCCCGTATGCGGAAGCCTTGACGTAGAAATGGTTCCCTCGTCACTCACAATCGGGGGCAGGAGAACCGGGCCATCGGACGACAATGTAGAGGATCAGGCTCTCTCCCCGGCAATGACTCTTAGAATGCTTCACGATTTCATAGACCGGCACTTCGATAACGTGGGCACCCGGTTCGCGGAAGCAGCAATTAAAATGCATCGCGGTGAAGAGCCGAAGAGGAATATCAAGGGCCATACCACGGAAAGCGAGGAGGAGATACTGCGGGATGAGGGAATCGAATTTATAAGAATTCCCGTACCTCCCAAGCTGGACAGTTGACCCTCGTTTTCCAAATGACGCCGCAGGCCGTTCCGAAAACCTTTGGAAATACCGTTTTAATGAAGGATTGTCTCCGGATCCTTGACTTTTAGGAATATGCAAACCTCCGGAAAAAGCAATTCACTTTATCCTTCATGAACCGGCTCTCTGTTACTGTTATGGTTAATCCAGAGGATTCCGTAATGGACGCCCGATCAGAACTTAAGCCTCTTTATCCGAAATCATGACTGTTGAACGTTATGGAGGGAACAAGAGAGTTTGTGGCCATGACCAGTGAAATGCGACTTAACAGCAAGCCCTTTGACTCTATTCTTGACCTTATCGGCGACACCCCGCTTGTTAGAATCAATGCCCTCAATGCCCGCAAAAACGTGACGATTTACGGGAAGCTGGAAGGAAAGAATCCGGGAGGCTCCGTTAAGGACAGGATAGCGCTGTCCATGATCGTAGAGGCCGAAAAGGCGGGAATCCTTACTCCTGATAAAATCATAATAGAAGCCACCAGCGGAAACACGGGAATCGGACTCGCCCTCGTAGCCGCCGCAAAAGGGTACAGGCTTGTTCTCGCGATGTCCGAATCTGTCAGTGATGAGCGAAAAAAAATCCTGAAAGCCCTGGGAGCGGAACTTATCCTCACTCCGGCTCACCTCGGAACTGACGGAGCCATAGAGAAAGCATACGAACTGGTTCGCCTTTCTCCGGGAACCTACTTTGCCCCCGATCAATTCAACAATGAAAACAATGTAATGGCCCACTATCACGGCACCGCAGAAGAAATATGGCGCCAGACCGGCGGCAGCGTTACAGACGTGGTTGCCACCCTGGGAACATCGGGAACGGCTATGGGTATAGCAAGGCGGTTGAAAGAGTATAACCCGGACATCCGGATCATCGGCGTGGAACCCTTCCTGAACCATAGAATTCAGGGCCTGAAGAATATGAAGGAGTCCTATCGCCCCGGAATATACGACAGAAATGCCCTTGATGAGGTAATAAACATTACCGACGAAGACGCCTTTTCCATGGCGCGAAGCCTCATGCGCGTGGAGGGCATCATGTCGGGAATGAGTTCCGGGGCGGCAATGCACGTTGCCCTTGAAAAAGCGAAGACAATGGATAGCGGCGTAATTGTAGTTATTCTTCCCGACAACGCGGAAAGGTACCTGAGCACAGAACTTTTCGCGGACAAAGAAGAAACGACCCTTATGATATACAACACCCTTAGCCGCTCGAAGGAATCCTTCAAGCCCATTGATCCCGATCGTGTTCTAATGCATTCAAGCGGCCCCTCGGTCCATGACGTACCCCATCTGGGTACACACCGGCGGTTCGTCACGGGCGACATGATCACACGCTACCTTAAACTCAAAGGATTCAAGGTTCTCCATGAGATAAACATAATCGATATGGCGGACAGTTCCGTAAAAAGGGCTGTCAAAGCCGGCCTGGATATTGAGCTGTACACGGATAAATACGTTCAGATTTTTTTCAAGGACATGAAAACACTGAACATGAGCCGCGACGTTCTTTATCAAAGGGCCAGCCGGAACGTAGACGCCATGATAGATCTGGCCGGCAAGCTGGTGGAAAAGGGCTACGCCTATGAGAAGCTGAGGTCGGTTTACTTCGACATTTCAAGGCTCGAAGGCTACGGGCGCCTTTCCAACATCGACCTGGGCCGGGTACGTCACCGTAAAACCGTAGACCAGGATGATTACGAAAAGGACAGTCCCGTTGACTTCACACTTTTCAAACGATCCACACTTGAAGAACTTAAACGTGGGATTTTCTACAAGACGCGCTGGGGAAACGTGCGCCCCAGCTGGCATCTTCAATCCGCGGCCATTTCCCTGAAATATCTGGGAGAGACATTCGACATACACCTGTCCGGATCGGACATCATATTCCCCCATTGCGAAAATGTCATGGCCATAGGAATGGCCGCCGGCGGAAGCATCCCCGCCCGCTACTGGCTCAACGCGGAACTGGCCATGCGGGACGGGAAGAAAATGTCCAGGTCGCTATCCAACACACTTACCATTGAAGAACTTGAGGCCAGGGGATACAGGGGTGAAGAAATCCGTTATTTCCTGCTGAGCTCACATTATCGGAAGCCCCTTAACTTTTCCTTCGAGTCCCTTGATACAGCGGCCAATACCGTGCGCAGGCTCAACAATTTCATTCAGCGGCTTATCAAATACGTACCCGGAAAAGAGACCGGCGATATTCATCAGCAGGTCTATGACCTGAAACAGGACTTCATGAAAGCCATGGACGACGATTTCAATATTTCCGGGGCACTGGCCGCCCTTTTTGCATTTGTCAAAGGCATCAACAGGCCTCTGTCGGATCGAGGACTCGACAGCTCGGAAAGGGAAGCCGTCCTTGACGTCATGAAGACCATCGATGAAGTTCTTGGAATTATGAGTTTCGAGGAACAGAACCTGGGAGCCGACGTAGAAAGCCTCATGGAAAAAAGGAACCTGGCAAGGCAAAAGGGAAACTGGGAAGAAGCTGACAGTATCAGGAAGGAACTGGCTGACAGGGGCATCCTCCTTCACGACACATCGGAAGGCACTCTCTGGACGCTGAAAAATTGAAACAACAATTGCGGGGACCTATGATCATGCTGAAGAATTATTTTGAAACAACGGATGGAACAGGAATTCTGGCCACGGCAGACTCATCGGGAAAGGTCAACGGGGCTGTTTACGGCAAACCTCACTTCATCGATGACGAAACGATAGCCTTCATCATGGCCGATCGCCTTACACATCATAACCTGCAGTCGAATTTCTCGGCCTGTTACATATTCAGGGAAGAGGGCGAAGGCTACCGGGGAAAGCGTCTCTACCTCACCAAAACAAAAGAAGAGGATGATCCCGAAATCATAGATAAAACACGGCGGGGAAAGCCTCATGGAAGTCCGGAAAAAGAGAGTCCTAAATATCTCGTCTATTTTCAAATAGACAAAGTTCTCCCGCTGGTGGGGACCGTTTCAAAATAAAAGGAAAGGATCAGGAAACGAAACCGGGAGACACCTTCGACCGGTTTTTCTGGTTGGCACGTAAGTCAAGCACAATGTAAAATATTCTTGACAGCTGTAAACCGAATGTGCTAGGAACCCCCATCGGTTTGGAAATATATAACCTTTTTTGATGGCTGGACCGACTTCTTACCCCCCACTTCCTTCAGATAATTCTAAACATCCTAAAAATTAATCATCACAGAGACCCCATAACGTCCACTTTTTCATCCGGCAGAGGCTAAACCTCAAGAATGGCGCTTTAAGGCTTCGCGTGAACCGCTGCTTAGCAAAACACCGCGATACTAAAGATGTCCTCGAAAAGGAAGGTGGATTATGGAGCATCAGACAGGACTGTCAATTGCTGTTATCATTGTTTTTGTGATGGCGAATCTTTTAATCCTGATTGTTGCGATTCCTTTAAAAAAGGGCATGGTTCCACCCAACAGCTACTATGGGTTCAGGACCGCCAAAACTCTTTCGAGCGAAGATATATGGTACAAAGCCAATGAACGTGCCGGTTCACATTTGATTAAGGCCGGTGTGATTTCCATCGTGGCAACACTGTCCCTTCTTTTTTTCGCTTCCCGTTTTTCACCTTTAACCCTTACTCTCATCCTTTCAGCGATAATGACCCTGTTTATAGGCGGCGCGATCATTATTTCGGCCCTGTACCTCAGGACGCTTTGAAGCTTGCCTTGCTTCGAACAACCATTGGAAGGCCTTTAAGCATAAAGGAGGTGAACCTTGGTAATTAATGCTGTTAATAATCCCTGGAATCACCCGAGTAGCCTTCTCGAAAAAACATATTTAAGCCTGTCCGATCAGGCGGAAATAATTACCGGACCGCTACAGATAAGTTTCGATATAACGAATAAATGCATGATGAAGTGCATGCACTGCTTCAACCGAAGCTCAAGCCTTAAAAGAAAGGAAATGGATGATGAGCGGGTAGTACAAGTCATAAACCAGATAATCAAAGTAAAACCCCAACAGATTTGCTTTTGCGGCGGAGAACCACTAATGAGGCGTCAATTAGTTATGGAAGGCGCGAAAAAACTCCGGGATGCCGGCATAATAGTGGGGATGGTTACCAATGGTTATCTTTTGGACAGAAAAATCGCGATGGACGCCGAAAAGGCGGGTTTCAGCCAAATCCAGGTTAGCCTTGACGGTTTTCGCGACAGTCATGACAGGCTGAGAGGCCTCAGGGGCGCATTTGACAGAGCGGTTGACGCCCTCAAGAACCTGCGTGATGCTGGGATAGCAACCTTGACATCATTCGCTCCCACAAGATTCAACATAGAAGAGTTTCAGAGTTACATTGAGTTTGTGCAGTCCATCGGAGTTCAGGAGGTCAGAGTCCAGCCCCTCATGCTATTGGGTGAAGCGTTCCTGAATGTACGCATTTTCCCGACAGACGAACAATACTGTCAGCTGTCCAGGCTAATAAAGCTATATAACTACAAATATTCAGACAGTATGATCCGAAAAATTTCCGATACTAATGATGCGCGCATTGATTATACCGGACCGCCGAGCATACTTTGGGGCGACCCTATCGATCATATAATCAGGTTCTCCAAAGAATTGACAAAACCAACATTCAGTTACCAAATCAGCTCAACAGGCAAAATCTCTCCCTCACCTTACCTTCCGATAACCGTAGGTGATGCCTGCAGACATCCTTTAAGCGATTATTGGGATGCGGGCTTAAACAGGATATGGGAATTCGCGCTGGT